>NZ_QTQH01000013.1:0-206522 GCF_003853805.1 Burkholderia sp. Bp8994 | reverse complement strand
GCCAAGCGCGATGCGAAGCGCGGGCTGGCGTCGCTGTGCATCGGCGGCGGGATGGGCGTCGCGCTCGCGGTCGAGCGTCCGTAACCGGTCGTCCGTCACTGCCAAACCAATCCGGGCGCCGGCCGATTGCGGCTTCGGCCGGTGCCACGTGAAGTCAGAGGGGCCTCCGGCGGCTCTCGAAACCAAAAAATGGAGTGAGATTTATGTCTCAGCGAATTGCGTACGTAACGGGCGGGATGGGCGGCATCGGCACCAGCATCTGCCAGCGTCTGTCGAAAGACGGCTTCAAGGTGGTCGCGGGTTGCGGCCCGAACTCGCCGCGTCGGGTGAAGTGGCTCGAGGACCAGAAGGCGCTCGGCTACGATTTCATCGCGTCGGAAGGCAACGTCGGCGACTGGGACTCGACCAAGGCAGCGTTCGACAAGGTCAAGGCTGAAGTCGGCGAGATCGACGTGCTGGTCAACAACGCGGGCATCACGCGCGACGTCGTGTTCCGCAAGATGACGCATGAAGACTGGACGGCCGTGATCGACACCAACCTGACGAGCCTGTTCAACGTGACGAAGCAGGTGATCGACGGGATGGTCGAGCGCGGCTGGGGCCGGATCATCAACATCTCGTCGGTGAACGGCCAGAAGGGGCAATTCGGCCAGACGAACTACTCGACCGCGAAGGCCGGCATCCACGGTTTCACGATGTCGCTCGCGCAGGAAGTCGCGACGAAGGGCGTGACGGTCAACACCGTGTCGCCCGGCTACATCGGCACCGACATGGTGAAGGCGATCCGTCCGGACGTGCTCGAGAAGATCGTCGCGACGATTCCGGTGCGGCGTCTCGGTGCGCCGGAGGAAATCGGCTCGATCGTCGCGTGGCTCGCATCGAACGATTCCGGCTTCGCGACCGGCGCCGACTTCTCGCTGAACGGCGGCCTGCACATGGGCTGAACGTCCGGGCTGCGCAGGCCGGACCGGCCGTGCAGCCTGGCGTTTCCGAAGGCCCCCGCCTCCCGGAACCGGGAGGCGGGGATTTGTCACTTGCGCTACGCTGCACCCAAAGGCGTTACATGACTACTACAAAGAAAACGGCCGAGCGGCTCATCAAGAAGTACCCGAACCGCCGGCTCTACGATACCGAGACGAGCACGTACATCACGCTGACCGACGTCAAGCAACTCGTGCTGGAACAGGAGGACTTCAAGGTCGTCGACGCGAAATCGAACGAAGACCTGACGCGCAGCATCCTGCTGCAGATCATCCTCGAGGAAGAGAGCGGCGGCGTGCCGATGTTCTCGTCGTCGATGTTGTCGCAGATCATCCGTTTCTACGGTCATGCGATGCAGGGCATGATGGGCACGTACCTGGAAAAGAACATCCAGGCGTTCATCGACATCCAGAACAAGCTCGCGGATCAATCGAAGAACCTGTACGAAGGCAACGCGATGAATCCGGAAGTCTGGTCGCAGTTCATGAACATGCAGGCGCCGATGATGCAAGGGATGATGACGAGCTACATCGAGCAGTCGAAGAACATGTTCGTGCAGATGCAGGAGCAGATGCAGAATCAGGCGAAGTCGATGTTCAGCACGTTCCCGTTCAAGCAACCGGGCACGCCGGAGCCGGAGAAGAAGTAACGATGTCGCGGCAGGCTGGCCGCGGCGGCATGCGCCGCCGGACGGTCGGCGCCGCGACGTGTGGCGGTGAAATCAAACTGATCGTGTGCTCGGGCGCGACGGTGGTTGGCGGCCCGCCGCCGCTTGATGTCGCCGTCGGTCGTTCCTGATCGTCGGCACCAGATGCCTGTGCCCCTGCGCGGGGCGGGCATGACCGTCTTCCGGTCGATCGAATTCCAGATACTCAAGACAAGCGCGGCTGGTGTTGCGCCTGTTCGGCGCGCGTTCGTGCCGGTCAGGGCCGGTGCCGTTGCGTCGGGTCCGTGCAACGGCACCTTGCTGCAAAGCGGGAGCAGTTCGCCCGTATCGCTCAAAGCGCCGGATCGAAGTCCTGATGATCGTCGGCCGGAGGCAGATCGAGTACGAGCTTCACCGCACAGTAGTTGGCCTTCAGCGAAAACACGCGGCCGATCACGAGAAACGTCTGCGGCGAATTCTCGAGCTCGACGAAGTCGCCAGGCTGCGGTACGTGGGCGCCCTGGTCATAGGAAAAGCTGGTGCTGGTCTGCTCGCCGATGGTTTCGGCGGCGTGCTCGGTGAATTCGATCGTGATGTGGGTGGTCATGCGAACCCCGTTGGGTAGGAAGTGGATGCCGCGATTTTCGCATAGCGGCGGGGCGGCGCTGGGGCGATTACTGGGCGGTGGCGCGGGGATGATCGGGGCCGTTGGATCATCACCGGAGGCATGAAAGGGTTGGATCAATCGTCCGTGGCGGCTCGATGCGCCCGCGCGCGCCGCATATTGGGGTGCCATCCACGGCACTCCGTCCGCCGGTTTTGCCTCGCTGACCCATAAATAGCTGTAAACTCACGCTTTTGCCGCCACGCCCCCACATTCCAGATGTCCCAGTCCCCCAAAGTAGGCTTCGTGTCGCTCGGGTGCCCGAAAGCCCTCGTCGACTCCGAACAAATCATCACGCAGCTGCGTGCCGAAGGTTATGAAATCTCCGGCACCTACGACGGCGCCGACCTCGTCGTCGTCAACACCTGCGGCTTCATCGACGAAGCCGTGCAGGAAAGCCTCGACGCAATCGGCGAAGCGCTGACCGAGAACGGCAAGGTGATCGTCACCGGCTGCCTCGGCGCGAAGTCGAGCGCGAGCGGCTCGAACCTGATCGAGGAAGTCCACCCGAAGGTGCTCGCCGTCACCGGCCCGCACGCGGTGGGCGAAGTGATGCAGGCCGTGCATTCGCACCTGCCGAAGCCGCACGACCCGTTCACCGACCTGGTGCCGGCGGCCGGCATCAAGCTCACGCCGCGTCACTACGCATACCTGAAGATTTCCGAAGGCTGCAACCACCGTTGCACGTTCTGCATCATCCCGTCGATGCGCGGCGACCTCGTGTCGCGCCCGGTCGCCGAAGTGATGCTCGAAGCCGAGAACCTCTTCAAGTCCGGCGTGAAGGAACTGCTCGTGATCTCGCAGGACACGAGCGCATACGGCGTCGACGTGAAGTACCGCACCGGCTTCTGGAACGGCAAGCCGATCAAGACGCGCATGACCGACCTGGTCGCCGCGCTCGGCGAACTCGCCGCGCAGTACGGCGCATGGGTGCGCCTGCACTACGTGTACCCGTATCCGAGCGTCGACGAAGTCATTCCGCTGATGGCCGAAGGCCCGTTCAAGGGCCACGTGCTGCCGTATCTCGACGTGCCGTTCCAGCACGCGCATCCGGACGTGCTGAAGCGCATGAAGCGCCCGGCGAACGCCGAGAAGGTGCTCGAGCGCGTGCAGAAGTGGCGCGAGATCTGCCCGGACCTGACGATCCGCAGCACGTTCATCGCCGGCTTCCCCGGCGAGACGGAAGAACAGTTCGAAACGCTGCTCGACTTCATCCGCGAGGCGGAACTCGATCGCGTCGGCTGCTTTGCGTATTCGCCGGTCGAAGGCGCGACCGCGAACGAACTCGACGGCGCGCTGCCGGACGAGGTGCGCGAAGAACGCCGCGCGCGCTTCATGGAAGTCGCCGAGGAAGTGTCGGCGCGGCGCATCCAGCGCAAGGTCGGCAAGACCCTCAAGGTGCTGATCGACGAAGTCGGCGAGGAAGGTGGCATCGGCCGCACGGCGGCGGATGCGCCGGAGATCGACGGCGTCGTCTACGTCGAGCCGGCGACCAAGGCGTCGAAGCGCTACAAGGTCGGCGATTTCGTGTCGGTGAAGATCACGGGCGCGGACGGCCACGACCTGTGGGGCGAGGTTTAAGCGATGACCGCCGCACTGCCGCAGATCCTCGCGCTCGGCGAGGCGATGATCGAATTCAACCAGTCGCAGCCGGGTCGGCCGGAGTTCCTGCAAGGCTTCGGCGGCGACACGTCGAACTTCTGCATCGCCGCGGCGCGCCAGGGCGCGTCGACGGGCTTCGTGTCGGCGATCGGCGACGATCCGTTCGGCCGGCTGCTGACCGAGATGTGGGTGGCGGAGCACGTCGATACGACGTACGTGCGGATCGACCGCGCGGCGCCGACCGGCGTGTATTTCGTCACGCACGGCGCTGACGGCCACCAGTTCGACTATCTGCGCGCGGGTTCCGCGGCGAGCCGCTACGCAGTGGCCGATCTGCCGCTCGATGCGCTGGCCGCGGCGCGGGCCGTGCACCTGTCGGGCATCAGCCTCGCGATCGGCACGGCCGCGTGCGACGCCGCGTTCGCGGCGATCGACCACGCGCGCAGCAACGGCGCGCAGGTCAGCTTCGACACGAACCTGCGCCTGAAGCTGTGGCCGCTGCCGCGCGCCCGCGCGGTGATGCGCGAAGCGCTGCGCCAGACGGACATCTGCCTGCCGAGCTGGGACGACGTCACGGCGCTCACCGGTGCGAACGATCGCGACGCGATCGTCGATGCGATGCTCGAGCACGGGCCGCGGGTCGTCGCGCTGAAACTCGGCAAGGAAGGCGCGTATGTCGCGACGCCGAACGAACGGCGCGTGGTGCCGGGCTTCGCGGTCGAGGCCGTCGACGCGACGGGCGCGGGCGACTGCTTCGGCGGTGCGTTCGTTGCGCGGATCGTCGCAGGCGACGATCCGTTCGCGGCCGCGCGTTATGCGAACGCGGCGGCGGCACTGTCGACGACCGGCTACGGTGCGGTCGCACCGATTCCGCGCCGCGACGCGGTGGAACGCCTGATGCAGGGCTGACGCGGCTCTCGCACGCCGGCTACGCGACGTGTTCACTCGAACGCCCGGATGACGGGCGACGTGAACGGCTGGCGAGCGGTGTGCGTACCGCGCTCGGCGCCTGCGCATCGGTGGTCGCCACGTGCGCGTGGCGATCGATGTGCAGCGGCGACGCGCAGCATGTCGCCGCGATTTTCGAGCGAATCTGAAGCAAGGAGCAACACAAGGTGGGTCGATATTCGCAATGGCAACGGGCGCTGGTGATTGCCGGCGCGCTGGCGGCGGGCCTCACGATGCCGGGCGTGGTCGCGGCACAGGCTGCCGCGCCGGGCGCGCAGCAGGATGAAGCGGCGCCCGCCCGGCCGCTGCGGCCGAATCGGGAATTCGCCCGCCTGCCGCGTTACGAAGGCACGCTCGGCGATCGGCCGATCGTCGTGCATCTCGGCCCGAAG
This sequence comes from Burkholderia sp. Bp8994, assembly GCF_003853805.1. Taxonomy (NCBI): domain Bacteria; kingdom Pseudomonadati; phylum Pseudomonadota; class Betaproteobacteria; order Burkholderiales; family Burkholderiaceae; genus Burkholderia; species Burkholderia sp. Bp8994. Next base: position 201,289 of record NZ_QTQH01000013.1, on the reverse strand, counting down.
ACGGACGAGGCGGGCGTGCACGGCGAATACCAGTTCACGGACACGGGCGAGGTGGTGCTGCTCGCCGGCGATCGGGACGGCGACACGCTCGAGATCGAGGAATCGAACGACGGCACGAACATCACGGGCGTGTGGATCGGCCGCTTCGACGCGACGGGCGAGCTGAAGGCCGACCGGATGAACTCGGACGAATCGGATCCGCAACCCGTCGTGCTGCGCCTGGCGCCGGGCAAGCGCGCGGCGCTGCAGGTACGCGACGGCCGCGTGCAGGAAATCGAGACGGTCGGCAACGTTGTCAATCTGCGCGCCGACGACTGAGCGCGCGCTGGCTCGGCGCATGCGGCGCGCATTGTACCGGGCCAACCGCGCCGATTTTGGCTAACCTAGCGACCTATTCCGCAACCGAACGGCCTTTCTCCGGGCCTCCTGCCATGACTGCATCCACTCCGAAGCGCGCACTCCAGACCCGCATCGTTCAACCCGACGACAACATCCCGGATGGCTTCCGTTCGTTCGTGCCGCCGGTCGAGCGTGCATCGACGGTCGTGTTCCCCGATCTCGCGACGATGCGCGCGCTGGTGTGGCACGACGACAACCAGTGGCGCTACGGGCTGCATGCGACCCCGACGTCGCTCGCGCTCGCGCAGCGGCTCGCCGAGATCGAAGGCGGCTCGCATGCGCTGCTGCAGCCGTCGGGTCTCGCGGCGATCATGAACGTCTATTTCGGGATCGTGAAGGCGGGCGACGACGTGTTGATCCCGCACAACGTCTACGGGCCGAATGCCGATCTCGGCAACTGGCTCGCGAAGGATTTCGGCATCACCGCGCGCTTCTACGATCCGCTCGTCGGCGCCGGCATTGCCGACCTGATCCAGCCGAACACGCGGCTGATCTGGATCGAGGCGCCGGGCTCGGTGACGATGGAAGTGCCCGACGTGCGTGCGATCACGGCGGTCGCGCAGGCGCGCGGCATCGTCACCGCGATCGACAACACGTATTCGGCCGGGCTCGCGTTCAAGCCGTTCGAGCATGGCGTCGACATCTCGGTGCAGGCGCTGACCAAGTATCAATCGGGCGGCAGCGACGTGCTGATGGGCGCGACGATCACCGCGAGCGCGGCGCTGCAGGCGCAACTGAAGCTCGCCCGGATGCGCTGCGGGATCGGCGTGTCGGTCGACGACTGCTCGCTCGTGCTGCGCAGCCTGCCGAGCATGCAGGTGCGCTTCGATGCGCACAGCAAGAGCGCGCTCGCGCTCGCGCAGTGGCTGAAGGCGCGCCCGGAGATCGCGGCCGTGCTGCATCCGCAACTGCCGGACTGTCCGGGGCACGCTTCGTTCATGCGCGACTTCACCGGCGCGGGCGGGCTGTTCTCGGTGGTGTTCGACGAGCGCTACAGTGCCGAGAAGATCGATCGTTTCGTCGAGGCGCTCGAGCTGTTCGCGATCGGCTGGAGCTGGGGCGGCGCGTGCAGCCTCGCGATGCCTTACGACGTGGCGTCGATGCGCCCGGACTGGCCGCATCGCGGCACGCTGGTACGCTTCTACGTCGGTCTCGAAGACGAAGCCGACCTGCGCGCGGATATCGAGCGCGCGATGCAGTCCACGCTCGGCTGAGCACCGAACCCCGAGCGGAACAGCAAAACGCCCGCGCGATGCAACATCGCGCGGGCGTTTTTCATGGGCGGCTTGCGCGGATCGGAAATCAGAACAACCGCAGCAGCCCGTCGAGGCCGACGTGGTCGAATGCGACGGTGGCCGCATCGCGCACGACGGGCTTCGCGTGGAACGCGACCGACAGCCCGGCTTCGGCCATCATCTTCAGGTCGTTCGAGCCGTCGCCCATCGCGATCGCACGGCTCGGCTCGATGCCGAGCGATGCGCAGGTGTCGCGCAGCAGGCGCGCCTTGACGTCGGCGTTGACGATCTCGCCGAGCACCTTGCCGGTCAGCTTGCCGTCGACGATCTCGAGCGTGTTCGCGTGCGCGAAGTCGAGGCCGAGGCGCGCCTTCAGGCGCTCGGTGAAGAACGTGAAGCCGCCCGACACGAGCAGCGTCTTCAGGCCCGCGGCCTTCACGCCGGCGAGCATCGTCTCCGCGCCGGGCGACAGCTGCAGCCGTTCCTCGTACACGCGCTCGAGCGCCTGCGCGTCGAGCCCCGCGAGCAGCGCGACGCGGCGCGTGAGGCTTTCGTTGAAATCGCGGATCTCGCCGCGCATCGCCGCCTCGGTAATCTCGGCGACCTGCGTCTTCAGCCCGCAGAAATCGGCGATCTCGTCGATGCATTCGATCGTGATCAGCGTCGAGTCCATGTCCATCACGACGAGCCCGAACTCGCCGAGCGTGCGGCCGGCTTCGACGAAGCCGAAGTCGAGCGCATGCGTGCCGCAGTACGCGTCGATGTCGAGACGCTGCGCGGGGTTGGCGTTTTCGATGCGCAGCGCGTGATCGTCGGTCTGCACGATGCGGGTGCCGCGCGACAGCGCGAGCAGCGGTTTGTGATGCGCGTCCGACAACGGCGCGAGACTCTGGATGACGAGGTTGTGGGTCATGACGGAATGTTTGGAAGCGAATGAAACGCGTGCGCGGCCGGCATGCGGCCGCCTGCGAACGCGGGCCCCGTTCGGCGTCGGGCCGTTGCGTCGCGAACGCGCCATTGTAGCCGGTTGGTATCCGATCGCGACCGGATCGCCGCCGGGAACCGGCGCTGGCGCCGTGCCGGGTGCCGCACGCACGGCGATTTGGCGGACGGTGCGGGCTACTCGGGCTACTCGGGCTACTCGGGCTATTCGGGCTATTCGGGCTATTCGGGCGATTGCCGGTCGCGATCCCAGTAAGGCGGATCGCCGAAGTGTTCGGCCAGGAACGCGATGAACGCGAGCGTCTTCAGCGGCACGTGTGCGCGGCTCGGATAGACGGCCCAGATCGCGACGTCGTTCGCGAACGGGTAGTCGTCGAGCACGGTGACGAGCGCGCCGCTCGCGAGCAGCGGGCCGACGTCCCAGGTCGACTTGATCGCGATGCCGAAGCCGTCGACGAGCGCTTCGCGGATCGCCTCGCCGTTGCTCGCGACGAGCCGGCCGCCGACCCGCACGGTGAGCGGGCCTTGCGGCGTGACGAACGACCAGTCGCGCTGGTCGCCGAGGATCACGCATTCGTGCTGCGCGAGGTCGGCCGGATGGCGCGGCGTGCCGTGTTCGGCGAGATACGCGGGCGAGCAGCACAGCACGCGCCGGTTCGTGGCGAGCCTGCGCGCGACCAGCGTCGAATCCTTCAGCGCGCCGAGGCGGATCGCGACGTCGTAGCCGTCGTCGACAAGGTCGACGATCTCGTCGGACAGCCGCAAGTCGAGCGACACGGACGGGTAGCGGCGCAGGAACGCGGGAATCACGGGCGCGACGTGCTGGCGGCCGAACGACGACGACATCGACACTTTCAGCCGCCCGTACGGCTCGCTGCGGCCGTGGCCGACCGAGGCGCGCGCGGCATCGGCGGCCGACAGCAGCGCCTCGGCGCGGGCCATGAAGACTTCGCCGTCCTGCGTCAGGCTGATGCGGCGCGTGGTGCGATGCAGCAACCGCGCGCCGAGCTGGCGCTCCAGCTGCGCGATGCGCGCGCTCGCGACCGCGGCCGATACGCCGAACTCGCGCCCGGCCGCGCTCACGTTCGCGAGCAGCGCGGCGCGCACGAACAGGCCGACGTCGAGCAGGTCGAGCGGCTTGTCGGGGGCTGCAATCGGATCGGACGTCATTATTCTGAAATTCCTGAAAATGTTTCAGGAAATATAGCGGTTTTCTCGAATGATCGGGGCGCCTACGATGGCATGCATGGGGCCGCGCCGCGGCCCGCCCGATTTCCCTGAAGGAGTTTCGTGATGAAAGCCGTTGGACTGACCCGTTACCTGCCGATCGACGACCCGCAGGCGCTCGTCGACGTGGAACTGCCGCAACCGGTGCCGGGCCCGCGCGACCTGCTCGTGAAGGTCGAGGCGATCTCCGTGAACCCGGTCGACACCAAGGTGCGCGCGCCGAAACCGCAGGTCGAGGAGACGCCGCGCGTGCTCGGCTGGGATGCGGCCGGCACGGTCGTCGCGGTCGGTGCCGAGGTCACGCTGTTCCGGCCGGGCGACGAGGTGTTCTACGCGGGCAGCATCACGCGGCCCGGCGCGAACAGCGAATTCCACGCGGTCGACGAGCGGATCGCCGCGCTCAAGCCGCGCTCGCTCGATTTCGCGGCGTCGGCGGCGTTACCGCTCACCGCGCTGACCGCCTGGGAGGCGCTGTTCGACCGGCTGCGCGTGTCGCCTCAGGGCGCCGACGCGGGCAAGTCGGTGCTGATCATCGGCGGCGCGGGCGGGGTGGGTTCGATCGCGATCCAGCTCGCCAAGACGCTCGCCGGGCTGCGCGTGATCGCGACCGCGTCGCGGCCGGCGTCGGCCGAATGGGTGCGCTCGCTCGGCGCGGACGACGTGGTCGATCATTTCGGCGACCTGCCCGCGCAACTGCGTGAAATCGGCCACCCGAGCGTCGACTACGTGCTGATCTTCAACGACACGGACCGTCATTTCCCTGCCGCGGCGGAAGTAATCCGCCCGCAGGGCGGCATTTGCACGATCGTCGAGAACGAGAAGCCGATTCCGGTCGAGCAACTGAAGGCGAAGAGCGCCGCGTTTCACTGGGAATTCATGTTCACGCGTGCGATGTTCGAGACGCCGGACATGATCGAGCAGCACAAGATCCTGAGCGAGGTGGCGCGGCTCGTCGACGGCGGCACGCTGCGCACGACGCTCGGCGAACAGCTCGGCACGATCAACGCCGCCAACGTGCGGCGCGCGCATCAGCTGCTCGAAGCCGGGCGCGCGATCGGCAAGCTGGTGCTGAGCGGCTTCTGAGTGCCGCAGACCCGTCGCTTCGCGCCAGGCGCCGATGGGCATCCCCCAAGGGGACTTCCTTCGGGGCGGAAAACCTGGGTCTGCCCGGCGTGTTCCCGAGCGCCGGCGTCGCGCGTACGGGATGCGGCGTCGCGAACGCAAGCGGGGTAACACCCGATGCGTTTGCGGCGCATTGCATGCCGCTTGGCGGTAGACTGGCAACGCATCATGCATCGAAAACCGCGCGGCACGCGCGTGCCGCCGCATTACAAGGAGGTCAGCATGAGCCAACGCAGCTTGTCAGTCGCCGCATCGTGGTCTGCCGTGTTCGCGGCGGCGTGCGTCAGCGCGAGCGTATTCGCGGCGCCGCCGGTCAAGGGCAGCCTGAAGGGCGGCGGGACAGGGCAGCTCGAATACACCGTCAAGGTCGATTCGAAGACCTTCGGCAATACGCAGGAGACCCGCAAGATCCGCTCGGGCGAAACGGACGACTTCAACTGGAAGTCGGTGCCGCCGGGCGGCGCGGTCGCGATGCCGGACGGTTGCCCGAACGCCGACAACCTGCCGCGCGACGCGAACGGCGCGATGGTGCGCCAGACCCAGGTGCGGCTCGCGCCGTCGGTCGACGCGAAGGGGATCGCGAACGTGCAGATGAGCTTCCAGGCCGCTGCGCCGAAAGGCACGCGCAACGTGAGCGCGGGCGGCAAGTCGCTGCAGTGCCCGGATGTCGTGTCGGTGAGCCAGGTCAAGTGGGTGTCGATTTCGACCAATGGCGGCTCGAAGTCCGTCTCGATGAGCGACGGCACGAAAGTGACGGTGTCGATCAAGCGCTGAGCGGTGCGCGCGGGCCGGCAAGACGTCCGGTGCGTGCGCAACCAACCGCGATGCGTATCCGGTGATCCGGGCAGTGCCGCGCGTGACGGTTTCGTGGCGCGCGGCTTCGCGTATTTCCGTTGTTTGAGGTTTGATGTGCGTCGTGTCCGGTGCGCACCGACAGCGCGGCCATTCGCCCCCCGGCGCGCGTGACGTGATGCGGATGTCGCGCTATCCTCCCGGGCTTCTCCCTCTTCCCCGTACGACATCCCGATGAAACATTGCATGCGCGCGCTGCTGTCGGCCGCTGCGTTCGTCGCCACTCATGCGCAGGCAGCCGACGATTGCAGCTTCGCGAAGAAAGTCGAGCTGCCGTCGCGACAGCAGGTCGCCGTCGTGTCGAGCGGCGCACTCGAGCCGTGTTCGACCGGCAGCTATGCGGTGCGCGTGTATTCGACCGCGCATGCCGCGCCCGGCTTCGATACGGACGACTACGTAACCGGTGTGCTGCATGCGCGTGACGGCACCGTCGCCGACGCCTTCACGGCCGACCTCGGTGCGCGTGCGCCGCAGGCGCTCGTCGTCACGACGCGCTCGGCCGGCAGCGGCGGTTATGTCGGCGCGCAGGCCTATGTGACGACACCACGCGCGGTGCGGCTCGTCGCGTCGGTCGACGGGCTGGCACCCGATGCCGACGTCAAGGCCGCGTTGCGCCAGGCCCTCGGCAAACGCCGCAGCGCCCGCTGACCGCACGCCGCGCGGGTCGCGGCGCCGCGCGTCAATGCGCGCGTTCCTCGAGCCGCGATGCGAGAAAGCGGTGATCGGCGGAGAACAGCCGGCGATACGTCATCAGCACCGCGCCGACCGTGCCGAGCGCGGACGCCGCGGCGATCAGGAACATGATCACGATCTGGTAGCGCACGGCCTGCAGCGGCGACTGGCCGGCCAGCACCTGGCCGGTCATCATCCCCGGCAGGCTCACGACACCGACGACGGCCATCTGGTTGAGCGTCGGCAGCATGCCCGCACGCACGGCCTGGCGCGCGGCGTCCTGCGCGGCTTCCCAGCGCGTCGCGCCGAGTGCGAGCGCGGTCTCGACGCGGTCGCGCCGTGCCGTCAGTTCCTCCATCATCCGTTCGACGCCGAGCGACACGCCCGTGAGCGTATTGCCGAGGATCATTCCGAGGATCGGGATCGCATATTGCGGCGTGTACCACGGATGAATGCGGATCACGACGAACAGCCCGATCGCCGCGACGAACCAACTGCTGAACCAGATGGACGCGATGCTGTCGACGCGCTGTCCGCGATACGTGCGCTTGCCGCGGCCGGCGCCCGCAAAGCCCGCGATCAGCGTCATCAACGCGGTCAGCGGCAGCACGACGGTCCAGTGCGGATGGCCGAACACCCAGCCGAGCACGTAGCCGATCGCGAGCAGCTGCACGACGGTGCGCACGGCGGCGAGCGCGAGCTTGCGCCCGAGGCCGAGCGACAGCGCCGCGGAGATCGCGCCGTTGACCGCGACGAGCGCGGCGGCGATGCCGACGTCGACGAGACTCAGATCCTGCAGTGCCGGGCTCATCGTGCCGCCTCCGTCGTGCTCGCGGCGGCGTGCAGCACGCCGGCCTGCATCACGAGCCGCGTCGTGCCGATCCGTGCGGCCTGCGCCGGATCGTGCGAGATCCACATGCAGGCGCGCGCATCGGGGGCCGCGTCGAACCAGGCGCCGACGAGCGCTTCGATCGCGCGCGTGGAGTCGGGGTCGAGCGCGGACGTCGGCTCGTCGAGCAGCAGCACGTCGGGGTCGAGTTGCAGCACGCGCAGCAGCGCGGCGATCTGCGCTTCGCCGCCCGACAGTTCGCTCGCGCGCTTGTCGAGAAAATCGGCGCCGCGACCGGCGCGGGCCACGAGCGCTTCGGCGCGCGCACGGTCGAACGTCGCGTCGCGATAGATCGCGAGCGAGTACGGATAGCGCAATTGCGCCTCGACGGTGCCGTCCATCTGCGCGGGTCGCTGGCGCACGTAGGCGACGCTGCGCCGGTAGCGCGGAATCGCATTGCGCCTGATCCGCTTGCCGCGCCACAGGATCTGACCGCCGTCGAGCGGATCGAGCAGCGCGAGCGCGCGCAGCAGCACGCTCTTGCCGGAACCCGATGGTCCGGTGATAGCAATTCGCGATCCCGCGGCGAGGCTGAAGTCGGTCGGCGCCAGCAAAGTCTTGCCGCTGCTGGCGTCGCGGCGCGTGATGTGCTGCGCATCGATGAGACCGGTCGGGGCTGTCATGTCGAAAATGAAAAAAAGCGTTAATGGCGCCGAGGCGTCGTCGGAGCGTGCGTCATAATACAGATTGAAAAGCCGCCAGTGTCGTGCTTCGTTCATTCACGCACGTGGCCCGACATGGCGTGCACATTCTGCATAACAACAACGGAATCGCCATGACGCTAGCCCGAGCCATCGGCAAATCGGCTGCATGGATCGTCTGCATCGTCGCACTGATCATCGCGGCCGCCGGCATTTTTATCGTCACGTTCGACTGGAACCGCGCGAAACCGTGGGTCAACGAACATGTGAGTACCGCGCTTGGCCGTTCGTTTGCGATCAACGGCGATCTCAAGGTCGGCTGGCGTCGCCCGGACGGCGAGACCGGCTGGCGTGCATGGGTACCCTGGCCGAGCTTCTCGGCCACGCAACTCGAGATCGGCAATCCGGACTGGGCGAAGGGGCCCAGGTTCGCCACGGTCGATGCCGCGCATTTCGATCTCGCCATCCTGCCGCTCCTCGCGCACGAAATCGTCATTCCGTCGATCGATGTCGTCAATCCCGCGGTCGACCTCGAGCGGCTCGCCGACGGCCGCAATACGTGGACCTTCCAGTTCAAGCAATCCGCGCAACCGTCGCCGTGGAAGGTGCGGCTCGACAGCTTCGGGTTCGCGAAGGGCATCGTCACGTATCGCGATGCGATCACGAAGGCCGATCTCACGGTCGCGATCGATACGCTCGGCCAGCCGATTCCGCTCGGCGACGTGCTGAAGGAACAGGAACAGACGTCGCGTGCGGCATCGGCCCAGCGCGTCGGCAAGCACGGCGCCGCGCAATTGAGCGCGAAGGCGAATGCGGAAGCCGCATCGGGTGCGTCGGCGCCGCAGGCGGCGAGCGGGGCGTCTGCCGTTGCGGCGTCGGGAGTGTCCGGCGCCGCTCCGGCTACTTCGGTTTCCTCTGCATCGACGGCCCCGCCGGCATCCGGCGCGAGTGGTGCGTCAGGTGCATCCGGTGCGTCGGCGGCCGCCGCGCCCGCGAAGCCGTCCGGCCCGACCTATGCGTTCGGGCTCAAGGTCGACGGCCGCTACAAGAACGTGCCGATCAGCGGCACCGGCAAGGTGGGCGGCGTGCTGGCGATCGAGAAGTCGACGCAGCCGTTCCCGCTGCAGGCCGACGTGAAGGCCGGCGACACGCGGCTCGCGATCGTCGGTACGCTGACCGACCCGATGCATCTCGCGGCGCTCGACCTGCGGTTATGGCTGCAGGGCACGTCGATGTCGCACCTCTACCAGATTACCGGCATCACGCTGCCCGACACGCCGCCGTATGCGACCGAAGGGCGGCTGATCGGCAACATCAAGCAGAACGCCAGCACGTTCCGCTACGAGGACTTCAACGGCCGCGTGGGCGGCAGCGATCTGCGCGGTACGCTCACCTGGGCGCAGCGCGAGCCGCGGCCGAAGCTGTCGGGCGAGCTCGAGTCGAAACTGCTGCAGTTCTCCGACCTCGCGCCGGTGATCGGCGCCGACACGGCCGCGAGCAAGGCCAAGCGCGGCGACACGACGCGCCAGCCGCCGGACCGCGTGCTGCCGGTTTCGAGGTTCCGCACCGAGCGCTGGAGCGCGATCGACGCGGACGTGAAGTTCACCGGCCGCAAGCTGATCAAGAGCCCGCAGCTGCCGATTACCGACCTGTACACGCACGTTCTGCTGCAGGACGGCGTGCTGACACTCGAGCCGCTGAAGTTCGGCGTCGCGGGCGGCACGCTCGCGACCACCGCGCATCTGGACGGCAGCCGCACGCCGCTCAAGGGCCGCTTCACGCTGTCCGCGCGTCACCTGAGGCTCAAGCAGCTGTTCCCGACGCAGAAGGTGATGCAGACCGCGCTCGGCGAGATCAACGGCGATGCGTCGCTGTCGGCGACCGGCAACTCGCCGGCCGCGCTCGCGGGTACCTCGACCGGCGAAGTGAAGGCGCTCATCACGGATGGCCGCATCAGCCTGCTGCTGATGGAGGCGGCGGGGCTGAACGTCGCGAACGTCGTCTACGAGAAGCTGTTCGGCACTCGCGACGTGAACATCAACTGCGCGGCGATCGACTTTGTCGCGACCGACGGGATGCTCGACCCCAAGGTGTTCGCGCTCGATACGGACGATGCGCTGATCAACGTCGACGGCCCGGTCAACCTGCGCGACGAATCGATCGACCTGAAGATCCACCCGCACACGAAGGGTTTCCGGGTCTTCTCGCTGCGCTCGCCGCTGTATGCGAAGGGCACGTTCAAGAACCCGAAGGTCGGCGTCGACGCGGGCGCGCTCGCGCTGCGCGCCGGCGCGATGGTCGGGCTCGGCCTGATCAACCCGTTCGCGGCGCTGGTTCCGCTGATCGCGCCGAGCAACAACCGCGACGTGCCGTGCGCGGAGCTGTTCGGGCAAATGAAGGAGAAGGCGGCGCAGAAGCGCGCGGTGAAGGAAGGCAAGTAGGGGCCCCGAAGGGAGGCGCCGGCGCCGCGCGCGGCGGCCCGGCTGGCGGGGCCGGAACAGTGCGGTCGGCAGTTTCTCCGACACCTGCTAAAATACACGGTTTTCCGTCGATTTCTCTCTTACGGGACCTGCCGTGCTTTCTACTGCCAACATCACGATGCAATTCGGGCCGAAGCCCTTGTTCGAGAATATCTCGGTCAAATTCGGCGAGGGCAACCGCTATGGTCTGATCGGCGCGAACGGCTGCGGCAAGTCGACCTTCATGAAGATCCTGGGCGGCGACCTCGAGCCGAGCGCCGGCAACGTCGCGCTGGAGCCGAACGTGCGCCTGGGCAAGCTGCGCCAGGACCAGTTCGCGTATGAAGACGTGCGCGTGCTCGACGTCGTGATGATGGGCCACACCGAAATGTGGGCCGCGATGACCGAGCGCGACGCGATCTACGCGAACCCGGAAGCCACCGACGACGACTACATGCACGCGGCCGAGCTCGAAGGCAAGTTCGCCGAATACGGCGGCTACGATGCCGAGGCGCGCGCGGGCGCGCTGCTGCTCGGCATCGGCATCGAGGAGAAGTTCCACAACGGCACGATGGCCGACGTCGCGCCGGGCTGGAAGCTGCGCGTGCTGCTCGCGCAGGCGCTGTTCTCGAAGCCGGACGTGCTGCTGCTCGACGAACCGACCAACAACCTGGACATCAACTCGATCCGTTGGCTCGAGCACACGCTCAACGAGTACAACTCGACGATGATCATCATCTCGCACGATCGTCACTTCCTGAACTCGGTGTGCACGCACATGGCCGACATGGACTACGGCACGCTGAAGGTCTGGCCGGGCAACTACGACGACTACATGCTCGCATCGGCACAGGCGCGCGAGCGCCAGGCCGCGGCGAACGCGCGCGCGAAGGAACGCGTGGCCGAGCTGCAGGACTTCGTGCGCCGCTTCTCGGCGAACAAGTCGAAGGCCCGCCAGGCAACGAGCCGCGCGAAGCAGATCGACAAGATCAAGATCGAGGAATTCAAGCCGTCGTCGCGTCAGAACCCGTTCATCCGCTTCGAGTTCGAGAAGAAGCTGCACAACGTCGCGGTGGTCGCCGAAGACATCACGAAGAAGTACGAGCGCACGATCTTCCAGAACTTCAACCTGTCGGTGCAGCCGGGCGAGCGCATCGCGATCATCGGCGAGAACGGCGCGGGCAAGACGACGCTGCTGCGTTCGCTGCTCGGCGCGCTGCAGCTCGATCACGGCACGGTGAAGTGGTCGGAGAACGCGAACGTCGGCTACATGCCGCAGGATACGTACGAGGAGTTCCCGAACGACATCACGCTGATGGACTGGATCGACCAGTACCGCAAGGACGGCGACGACGAAACGATGGTGCGCGGCACGCTGGGCCGCCTGCTGTTCTCGTCGGACGACATCAAGAAGTCGGTGAAGGTGCTGTCGGGCGGCGAGAAGGGCCGCATGATCTGGGGCAAGCTGATGCTCGGCCGCCACAACGTGCTGCTGATGGACGAGCCGACCAACCACATGGACATGGAGTCGATCGAGTCGCTGCAGATCGCGCTCGAGCAGTTCGAAGGCACGCTGATCTTCGTGTCGCACGACCGCGAATTCGTGAGCGGGCTGGCGAACCGGATCATCGAAGTGCGCACGGACGGCACGCTGTTCGACTTCGGCGGGAATTACGAGGAGTTCCTGACGAGTCAGGGGCAGGAGTAATTGCCCGGGCGGCCATGCCCGACCTGATGTACCGGAAGCCCGCCAGGTGCAAGCCTGGCGGGTTTTTCGTATCCGGGCAGATGTTCGCCGTTACCGGATCGGCACGACGGCCATTGAAGGGAAAATGTCAGGTCGGGTGCGGCACCCTCGATGACGATTCGACGCGGCGGCGCCGTTTCCGGCCGGCAGGCGCTGCGACCGCAACCGGCGCATCACCTCGCCCGCCGCCCGGTGCCCGCCGCCCTGTGCCGTCGCATCAATCCGCGAGCCGCTTGTCGGCGAGCGCCTTGCAGCAGTCTTCGTACACCCATTGCACGAGTTTCGCCCGGTAATCGAGATCGTCGGTATCGACGATTTCCTCGACCGCGTCACGCGCCCACGACGCGTCGACGAAGTCGGCGTGCCGCTTGGCGATGTCCTGCGCCAGTGCGGCCAGCTTCGCGATCGCGAGCCAGTCGGCCTGCCGGTGATGGCGGTCGAGCCAGCGGTGTGCGGCCTGCACCTGGAACGATGCGTCCGGCCAGGTTTCGTTCAGGTAAAACGCGCCGAGATTGCCGCAGGTGAGCCAGCACAGCAGCTCCAGGCGATCTTGCGAGCCGAGGATATGGGATGCGTCGGTCATGGCAGCGCTCACGAAGGCATCGATTCCGGGTGGCGCGGCCTGCAGCGGCCGGCGCCGATACTAAAAACATAGCACGATGCGGGCCACGTCGTGCGGCCTCGTGGCGTGCCGGCGTGGCGCGGATGCCGCAGCCGCGGGCGTCCGGTATCCGGCACCCGCTCGCCGGCGCCCGTGCGGACCGTTCGGCGGCGCTCGCGGTCTGGTCCGGCGTCATCGCCGGGCGGCGCCACACTCGTTAGAATGGCCGTTTTCCGGGAGACAGGAAGCGATGAAAATCTACAACCAGTTCTACATCGACGGTGCATGGCGCAAGCCGGCCGGAACGGGCACGATCGACGTGATCGACTCGGGCACCGAGGCCGTGATCGGCCGGATTCCGGAGGGCACGGCCTCGGACGCGCAGGACGCGATCCGCGCGGCGCGCGCGGCGTTCGACGCGTGGGCCGCGACCCCGGCCGCGACGCGCGCGGGCTACCTGCGCAAGATCGTCGAGCGTCTGCAGGCGCGCAGCGAGGAACTCGCGCAGTCGATCACCGGCGAAGTCGGGATGCCGATCAAGCTGTCGCGTGCGATCCAGGTCGGCGGCCCGATCTACAACTGGAAGGCGTACGCGAAACTCGCCGAATCGTTCGAATTCGAGGCGACGGTCGGCAACTCGCTGGTGGTGCGCGAGCCGGTCGGCGTCGTCGCGGCGATCACGCCGTGGAACTACCCGCTCAACCAGGTCACGCTGAAGGTCGCGCCGGCGCTCGCGGCCGGCTGCACGGTCGTCCTGAAGCCATCCGAAGTCGCGCCGCTCAACGCGTTCATGCTCGCGGAGGCGATTCACGAAGCGGGCCTGCCGCCGGGCGTGTTCAACCTCGTATGCGGTTACGGCCCGGTCGTCGGCGAGGTGCTGGCGACCGATCCGGACGTCGACATGGTGTCGTTCACGGGTTCGACGCGCGCCGGCAAGCGCGTTGCCGAACTCGCGGCCGCGGGCGTGAAGCGCGTCGCGCTCGAACTGGGCGGCAAGTCGGCGTCGGTGATTCTCGACGATGCCGATTTCGCGACGGCGGTGAAGGGCACGGTCAACGCGTGCTACCTGAACGCGGGCCAGACCTGTTCGGCGCACACGCGGATGCTGGTGCCGGAAGCGCGCTACGACGAGGCGCGCGCGCTCGCGAAGGCGGCGGCCGAAGCGTATGTCGCGGGCGACCCGCGCCAGGAAACGACGCGCCTCGGCGCACTCGCATCGGCCGCGCAGCAGCAGCGCGTGCAGGCCTACATCCAGCGCGGGATCGACGACGGCGCGGAACTCGTGACGGGCGGCACGGGCCTGCCGGAAGGGCTCGCGAAGGGCTTCTTCGTGAAGCCGACGGTGTTCGGCCGCGTCGATCCGAAATCGACGATCGCGCAGGAAGAAATCTTCGGGCCGGTGCTGTCGATCATCACGTATCGCGACGAAGACGAAGCCGTGCGCATCGCGAACGATTCGCCTTATGGGCTCGGCGGCGCGGTGTGGGCGGGCAGCGACGAACGCGCGATGCGCGTCGCGCGCCGCATCCGCACGGGGCAGGTCGACATCAACGGCGGCACGTGGAACAGCGCCGCGCCGTTCGGCGGCTACAAGCAGTCGGGGCACGGCCGCGAGAACGGTGTGTACGGGCTCGAAGAGTATCTCGAATACAAGTCGATGCAGCTCAAGCCGGCGAATCCGGCCTGAGCGTCGCACCGCGCTTGAACCGAAACGGCACGCTCGCGTGCCGTTTTTTTATTGACGGCCGTCAAGATGCGCGTCGGTGGATCGTCGATCATCGCGTTTCCGATTTCCGATGTTTCGACGAGGTTCAGATGACCGCACGCACTTCCTTCCCGCCGCTCACGATTCGCGGCCGCGCGTTGCTGCCCGTGGTGCAGGGCGGCATGGGCGTCGGCATCTCCGCGCACCGCCTCGCGGGCAGCGTCGCGCGCGAAGGCGCGCTCGGCACGATCGCGAGCATCGACCTGCGTCACCACCACGCGGACCTGCTCGCGCGCTGTCGCGCGAATCCCGACCGCGCGACGCTCGAGGCCGCGAACCTCGACGCGCTCGCGCGCGAGATTCGCCTCGCGAAGACCTACGGCGAAGGCCGCGGGATGATCGCGGTCAACGTGATGAAGGCGGTGCGCACGCATGCGGACTACGTGCGCGTCGCGTGCGACGAAGGCGCGGACGCGATCGTGATGGGCGCGGGCCTGCCGCTCGATCTGCCCGATCTCACGCAGGGGCGCGACATCGCGCTGATCCCGATCCTGTCGGACAGCCGCGGGATCGCGCTGGTGCTGAAGAAGTGGATGAAGAAGGGGCGGCTGCCGGATGCGATCGTGATCGAGCATCCCGCGCATGCGGGCGGCCACCTCGGGGTCACGCAGATCGACGACATGCACGATGCGCGCTTCGATTTCGCGCGCGTGCTCGACGAGGCCGCGCAGGTGATGGCGTCGCTCGGCCTGGCGCGCGACACGATCCCGCTGATCGTCGCGGGCGGGATCAACAGTCACGACTCGGTGCGTGCGGCGCTCGCGGCCGGCGCGAACGGCGTGCAGGTCGGAACGCCGTTCGCGGTGACGGAGGAAGGTGACGCGCATCCGAACTTCAAGCGCGTACTGGCCGACGCGCTGCCCGACGACATCGTCGAATTCGTCAGCGTGACGGGGCTGCCGGCGCGCGCGGTGAAGACACCGTGGCTCGATCGTTACCTGCGCAACGAAACGCGCATTCGCGAC
Organism: Burkholderia sp. Bp8994; assembly: GCF_003853805.1. Taxonomy (NCBI): domain Bacteria; kingdom Pseudomonadati; phylum Pseudomonadota; class Betaproteobacteria; order Burkholderiales; family Burkholderiaceae; genus Burkholderia; species Burkholderia sp. Bp8994. The sequence goes on along the minus strand of NZ_QTQH01000013.1, from coordinate 185,773 downwards.
AAGCTCGGCGCGTTCAGGCAGCGCTGCCCGACCGCGCTCGAGTGCCTGAGCGTCTGCGGGCTGCGCGACGGCATCGAAAAGTTCGGTCATTTCTGCATCGACACGCGGCTCGCGGCCGCGTTGCGAGGCGACGTCGCGAACGGCCTGTTCTTCCGCGGCCGCGAAGCGCTGCCGTTCGGCAACGCGATCCGCAGCGTGCGCGATCTGCTCGACCTGCTGCTGACGGGCCGTGCCGCGGCGACTGCGACAAACCGTCCGAGGTTTACGCTGGCTTGACGGATATCAAAACGACGAAAAGACCCTACGAGGAAAATGGAATGCATTCTTCAGGGGTCTTTACCATGCATAAAACGATTCGAACATGTGTCACCGCTGCCGCCGTCGCGGCGAGTCTGGTCACGATGCCCACGCTGTCGCACGCGGCGTCGCCGGGCGACGGGATCAACCAGGGTGACGTACTGGTCCGCCTGCGCGCGATCAGCATCCAGCCGAACGAGCGCGCGAGCGACACGCTCGGCGCGATCAACACCGGCGTGAACAACGCGATCGTGCCGGAACTCGACTTCACCTACATGATCCGCGACTACCTGGGCGTGGAGCTGATCCTCGGCACGTCGCGGCACCAGATGACGTCGAGCCTCGGCAATCTCGGCGGCGTGGGCGTGCTGCCGCCGACGCTGCTGCTGCAGTACCACTTCAACCATGCCGGCAAGGTGCGTCCGTACGTCGGCGCGGGCCTGAACTACACGTACTTCTACAACAACGGGCTCAACGTCGGCGGGGAAGGCGTGTCGATCAACAAGAGCAGCTTCGGTCCGGCGCTGCAATTCGGCGTCGACGTGCAGTTGACGAAGAAGGTGTTCATGAACGTCGACGTGAAGAAGATCTGGATGAGCACCGATGCGACGCTCGGCGACAAGGGCATCGGCACGCTGCACATCGATCCGCTGATCGTCGGCGTGGGCGTCGGGATGAAGTTCTAACGGTTCGCGGACAAGAACAGAGTTGGGGTTGGCGGCATGGCAGTCGGCATGCCGCTCTTTTTTTGTGCGGCCGGTTTACAGCTTGTCGTACTGGAAGCGCATCGCGGTGCCTTCGCGCGTAATGCGCTCCCACACGGCCCGCTTCTCGTCGTCGCTCAGGAACACCCAGTTCGACACTTCGCCGGCCGTGCGGCCGCAGCCCTTGCAGACTTCGTCGAAGAGGGTCGAGCACACGCCGATGCAGGGGCTGTCGGGCAGGTCGTGGAGATTGGAGGCCATCGGGAGGGTTCGCGCAGTGAGATCGTCAGGGCGTCATTTTAATGCATCGGGACGGGGCAGCCGGCGGACGCCGCTAGCGTGCCGTACGGTCGCGTTGCCGTGACGGTGCGGCCGGTCGGCCGAACGGTTGGACGATGGCCGGATCGCCGTCGGCGACGGCTGGCCCGCCGTGCCGGACAGGGCCGGGCACGGCGCGCGGCGCGTGTCGCAGCGCGTCGCGATTTCACCGGTGAAACGGCCGCATGCACCGCGCGTCGCGCGGGCCGCTTGTGCTGCATGCGGCACGCGGTTTCGCCACCGCTTTCTTTTCCCGATGGACAGACGCCGATTACCCGATAGAATTCCCCCGGAACGCCCCGCTGCGCGGGCCGCCCGAGCGGCCGGCGGCGGGAATCTGTTCCGTTTGCGCGACACGGGCATGATTTTTTTGTGACGGAGCGCGAATGGTGGTAGCGTTCGGGGTTTTCGAGGGGCGGCGTGCCGGAACGCGCCGCCATGACGAGGCAGACGGCAGCCGGACAAGCGGTCCGGCCGGAGGGAGAACGGGATGAAAGCAAACGTAGTGGGCCGGTTCGCAGCGCTCGCGCTGTGCGTGGGTGCATCGGCGGCGGCGGCGAAGGATACGCAGCTCAATGTCTATAACTGGTCGGACTACATTGCGAAGGACACGATCCCGAACTTCGAGAAGCAGGCGGGCATCAAGGTCCGCTACGACAATTACGACAGCGACGACACGCTGCAGGCGAAGCTGCTGACGGGCAGCTCGGGCTACGACATCGTCGTGCCGACCAGCAACTACGCGGGCAAGCAGATCGCCGCCGGCATCTTCACGCCGCTCGACAAGTCGAAGCTGCCGAACCTCAAGTACCTCGATCCGCAACTGATGGCGCTCGTCGCCGGCGCGGACCCGGGCAACAAGTATTCGGTGCCCTGGGCGTACGGCACGACCGGTCTCGCATACAACCTGACGAAGGCGCAGCAGGCGCTCGGCAAGGTCCCGCTCGACAACTGGGACATCCTGTTCAAGCCGGAAAACATCTCGAAGCTGAAGACCTGCGGCGTGTCGGTGCTCGACGCGCCGGACCAGATGTTCGCGGCGGCGCTGCACTACATCGGCAAGGATCCGATGAGCACGAACCCGGCCGACTACAAGGCCGCGATGGAGGTGCTGAAGAAGATCCGCCCGTACATCACGCAGTTCAACTCGTCGGGCTACATCAACGATCTGGTCGGCGGCGACATCTGCTTCGCGTTCGGCTGGTCGGGCGACGTCGTGATCGCGAAGCATCGCGCGATCGAGGCGAAGAAGCCGTACAAGGTCGAGTACTACATTCCGAAGGGCGGCGCGCCGGTCTGGTTCGACGTGATGGCGATCCCGAAGGACGCGAAGAACAAGGACGCCGCGCTGCAGTGGATCAACTACATCGAGGATCCGAAGGTGCACGCGGCGATCACGAACGCCGTGTACTACCCGAGCGCGAACGCCGAGTCGCGCAAGTACGTGCGGCCCGACGTCGCGAACGATCCGGCCGTCTATCCGCCGGCCGACGTCGTGAAGACGCTGTTCCTGCTCAAGCCGCTGCCGCCTGAAATCCAGCGTCTGCAGACGCGTCTGTGGACCGAGCTGAAATCGGGCCGCTGAAGCGAGCCGGAGTCAGCCAGCAGTCATGAAGCCCCTGGTGTCCCCGGGGGCTTTGTTCGTCAAACGCAGGAGAGAAGCAGCACATCATGAATAGCCAGTCGGGTGCGCCGGTCGCGGGCGCACCGTCCTTCGTTCCTCCGTCCGGCGCCGATACGCGCGCCGAGAATTTTGTCCAGATCGTCGACGTCGTCAAGAAATTCGGCGACACCGAAGTGGTGCGCAACGTGAACCTGACGGTGCGCCAGGGTGAGCTGTTCGCGCTGCTCGGCAGCTCGGGTTCCGGCAAGTCGACGCTGCTGCGCATGCTGGCGGGCCTCGAGACGGTCACGTCGGGCAAGATCCTGATCGACGGCGAGGACCTCGCACAGATGCCGCCGTACAAGCGGCCCGTGAACATGATGTTCCAGTCGTATGCGCTGTTCCCGCACATGTCGGTCGAATCGAACGTCGCCTACGGCCTGAAGCAGGAAGGCACGCCGAAGGTGGAGCTGAAGGAGCGCGTCGCCGCGGCGCTCGAGCTCGTGCAGATGAGCAAGTACGCGAAGCGCAAGCCGCACCAGCTGTCGGGCGGCCAGCAGCAGCGCGTCGCGCTCGCGCGTTCGCTCGTCAAGCGCCCGAAGGTGCTGCTGCTCGACGAGCCGATGTCGGCGCTCGACAAGCAGATCCGCCAGCGCACGCAGATCGAGCTCGTCAACATCCTGAACAAGGTCGGCGTCACCTGCATCATGGTCACGCACGACCAGGAAGAGGCGATGACGATGGCGAACCGGCTCGCCGTGATGAGCGAAGGGCAGATCGTGCAGATCGGCTCGCCGAACGAAGTCTACGAATATCCGAACAGCCGCTTCTCGGCCGAGTTCATCGGCTCGACCAACCTGTTCGAAGGCGTCACCGTCGAGGACGAACCCGATTACGTGTACATCGAATCGCCGGAGCTGCCGAGCCGGCTGTACGTGAGCCACGGGATCACGGGCCCGCTCGGGATGCCGGTCACGGTGTCGGTGCGCCCCGAGCGGATCGCGCTCACCCGCAAGCCGCCCGAAGGCGCGTTCAACTGGGCGCACGGGAAGATCACCAACGTCGCGTACATGGGCGGCTACTCGCTGTATCACGTGAAGCTCGACGCGGGCAAGACGGTGATCGCGAACGTGTCGAGCCTCGCGATCTCCGAGCTCGACACGCCGGCGCTCGGCGACGAGATCTACGTGCGCTGGAGCGCGACGGCCGGCGTGGTGCTGACGTCATGAGCACGCTCAAGTCCCTGCTCGCATGGCCCGTGCGGCGCTTCAACCTGACCGGCGGCTCGGCGGTCGTCGCGGGGCCGTACACGTGGCTCGTGCTGTTCTTCCTGGTGCCGTTCGTGCTGGTCGTGAAGATCAGCTTCGCGGAGCTGCAGCTCGGCATCCCGCCGTATACGGAACTCGCGTCGTACGCGGACGGCGTGGTGCACATCGCGCTGAACCTGTCGCACTACGCGTTCCTGCTCACCGACAGCCTGTATTTCGCGACCTACGTGAATTCGGTGGTGGTCGCGGCGATCACGACGCTGCTGTGCCTGCTGATCGGTTATCCGATGGCGTACTACATCGCGCGTTCGAACCCGGCGACCCGCAACCTGCTGATGATGGGTGTGATGCTGCCGTTCTGGACGTCGTTCCTGATCCGCGTGTACGCGTGGATCGGGATCCTGAAGAACAACGGGCTCCTGAACAACTTCCTGATGTGGATCGGCCTGACCCATACGCCGATCGAGCTGTACCGCACGAACTACGCGGTGTACATCGGGATGGTGTATTCGTACCTGCCGTTCCTCGTGATGCCGCTGTACGCGCATCTCGTGAAGATGGACCTCCGCCTGCTCGAAGCCGCGTACGATCTCGGCGCGAAGCCGTGGAAGGCGTTCGTGCAGATCACGCTGCCGCTGTCGAAGAACGGGATCATCGCGGGCTGCCTGCTGGTGTTCATTCCGGCGGTCGGTGAGTACGTGATTCCGGAACTGCTCGGCGGCGCGAACACGCTGATGATCGGCCGCGTGATGTGGAACGAGTTCTTCAACAACGCAGACTGGCCGATGGCGTCGGCCGTGACCTGCGCGATGGTGCTGCTGCTGCTCGTGCCGATGGCGATGTTCCAGCACTTCCAGGCGAAGGAGCAGGAGGGCCGCCGTCGATGAAGCCGAATCGCTACCTGCAGTTCGCGGCGCTGTTCGCCGGCTTCGCGTTCCTGTACATCCCGATCATCAGCCTGATCGTCTATTCGTTCAACGAGTCGAAGCTCGTCACCGTGTGGTCGGGCTTCTCGTTCCGCTGGTACTCGGCGCTCGCGGAGGACGACGAGCTGCTGACGGCCGCGTGGCTGTCGCTGAAGATCGGCGTGCTGACCGCGTTCGCGTCGGTGTTCATCGGCACGTGGGCCGGCTTCGTGCTCGCGCGGATGGGGCGCTTTCGCGGCTTTGCGCTGTTCAGCGGGATGATCAACGCGCCGCTGGTGATCCCCGAGGTGATCCAGGGGATCTCGCTGCTGCTGCTGTTCATCGAGCTCGCGAAGTGGATCGGCTGGCCGGCCGAGCGCGGCGTGTTCACGATCTGGCTGGGCCACGTGATGCTGTGCATCTCGTACGTCGCGATCATCGTGCAGTCGCGCGTGCGCGAACTGAACCCGTCGCTCGAGGAAGCGGCGCTCGATCTCGGCGCGACGCCGCTGAAGGTGTTCTTCACGATCACGCTGCCGCTGATCTCGCAGGCGCTGATCGCGGGCTGGCTGCTGTCGTTCACGCTGTCGATCGACGACCTCGTGCTGTCGGCGTTCCTGTCGGGCCCCGGCTCGACGACGCTGCCGCTCGTCGTGTTCTCGCGCGTGCGCCTCGGCCTGAACCCGGAGATGAATGCGCTCGCGACGCTGTTCATCGTCGCGGTGACGGCGGGCGTCGTGATCGCGAACTTCGTGATGCTGCGCCAGGAACGCAAGCGGATGGCCGCGTTCGCCGCCTGACGCGCTCGCGCACAGGTTGCCGACGCAACGAATAACGCCCGGTGCCGACGACGAGTCGGCCCGGGCGTTTTGTTTGGCATGCGAGCCGCGTGCGGCTTACGCGCCGAACGCCGCCTTCGCGAGCAACCCGAGCGCCACGCAGACGAGCACCGCAGCGAAGCCGGCCTGCACGTGCCGCGCGGACAGGTGCCGGGACGCGCTGCGGCCGATCGCCATCCCGATTGCCGTCGCGACCGTGAACCACAGCGTCATGTCGAGCGGCGCGCGCGTGCCCGACACGAGCGTCGCGAACACGCCGCCGGTGCCGACCAGCGCGATCACCATCAGCGACGTCGCGACCACGCCGTGCATCGACACGTTCGTGAACTTGCGCAGCATCGGCACGATCACGAAACCGCCGCCGACACCGAGCAAGCCTGTCATCAGCCCCGTCACCGCGCCGGTCGACGCGAGCGCGAGCCCGACCGGCCACGACCAGACGAGCCGGCCCGTGTCGGGATTCACGCGGCCGACGCACAGCGGCGACGCGTCCGCGTCGCCGGGCGCATGACGCAGCGCCTGCCGCAGCAGGCGGCCCGCGACGACCAGCATCGTCAGCGCGAACAGCGCCAGCAGCACGCGTTGCGGCAGCACGTGCGCGAGCTTCACGCCGAGCGTCGTGAGCGGCACGCCGGCGACGGCCATCAGCAACGCCGCGCGATAGCGCACGAGCCCGCGGCGAAACCCTTCGAGCGCGCCGAGCGCGGCGCTGCCCGCGACCGCGACGAGCGCGACGGGCGTGGCCTGCTGCATCGGCCAGCCCATCCCGACGACGAGCGCGGGCACCGCGAGAATGCCGCCGCCCGCACCGGTGAGGCCGAGCACGGCGCCGACGAGACTGCCGAGTACGAGGGAAATCAGCATGGTGTCATCGGATTCCGGTCAACGTGCGATCGCGGGCTTCGCGAGCCATTCGCGGCCCTTGAGCATCGCCTTCCAGTAGAGCGGCGGCAGCACGCGCTCCTTGAGCAGCCACGCGAGCCGCGACGGGCGCCGGCCGTCGATCAGCCACGCGGGGAAGGTCGGCGCGACCTTGCCGCCGTACAGGAATTCCGCGAGCACGATCTTGCCGCGCTCGACGGTGAGCGGGCACGAGCCGTAGCCGTCGTACGCGGCGTCGCCGCGCGCGCGGCCCAGCGACGCGAGCACGTTGTGCGCGACGACGGGCGCCTGCTTGCGGGCCGCGGCGGCGGTTTTCGCATTGGTCGTGTTGGTGACGTCGCCGAGCGCGAAGATGTCCGCGAACTGCTTGTGCCGCAGCGTCGCCGGATCGACGTCGATCCAGCCGGCCGCGTCGGCGAGCGGGCTCGCGCGCACGAAATCGGGCGCCTTCTGCGGCGGCACGACGTGGATCATGTCGAACGGGCGCTCGACGGTTTCCGTGCCGCCGTCGGGCAGCGCGCGCTTGAACGTCGCGCGCCGCGCCGGCCCGTCGATCGCGACGAGGTTGTGGCCGAACGACAGCGCGATGTCGTAGCGTTTCACGTACTCCATCAGCGCGGGCACGTAATCGGCGACCCCGAACAGCGCGCCGCCCGCGTTCAGGAACTCGACGTTCGCGGCACCGAGGCGGCCCGCGCGCCGCCAGTGATCGCACGACAGGTACATCGCCTTTTGCGGGGCGCCCGCGCACTTGATCGGCATCGGCGGCTGCGTGAACAGCGCATTGCCGCCGCGGAACGCCTGCACCAGTTCCCACGTGTACGGCGCGAGATCGTAGCGATAGTTCGACGTGACGCCGTTGCGGCCGAGCGTTTGAGCGAGGCCGTCGATCGCGTGCCAGTCGAGCTTGAGGCCCGGGCACACGACCAGCTTGAGGTAGCCGATGCGCCGGCAGCCGTCGAGCACCACCGTGTGCGTGTCGGGCTCGAAGCCGGCGACGGCGGCCCGGATCCATTTCACGCCGCGCGGCAGCAGGTCGACGATCGGGCGCGCGGTCGTGTCGGGCCGGAACACGCCCGCGCCGACCATCGTCCAGCCCGGCTGGTAGTAGTGCGTATCGGCCGGGTCGATCACCGCGATATCGAGCGATGCGTCGCGTGCCAGCAGGCTCGACGCGACCGCGACGCCGGCCGCACCCGCGCCGACGATCACGATGTCGTGCCGCGCGTCGACGGCCGGCGCGGCCTGGCGGCCGTCTTGCGCGAGATCTCGCGTGAGACGCGGTGCGAGCGCGCCGAGGTCGTAGCCGGCCGTGGCGGCGATCGCGACGATGTCGCCGGCCGGGCGACGGCCTGCCTGCGAGAGCGCCCACAGCGTCGCCGAACGCGTGCCGCTGCGGCAGTACGCGAGTACCGGGCCGGCGAGCGACGCGACGAGCGTGCCGAACTGCGCGGCCTGGTCGTCGGTGACCTTGCCGGTGTCGACGGGCAGGTAGTGCACGGCGATGCCGAGCGGCGCGGCGGCGGCGCGGATCTCGGCGACGGTCGGCTGGTCGGCGCCTTCGCCGTCGGGGCGGTTGCAGACGATCGTGCGGATGCCGGCCGCGTGCAGCGCGGGCAGGTCGGTCGCGGCGATCTGGGGCGAGACCGACAGCAGGTCGGTCAGCGGGCGGATGGTCATGTCGGGGGTTCTCCGGTCGGGGCGGCGGCTCAGATCGCGTCGAGCGGGATCTTCAGGTAGCGCACGCCATTGTTTTCGGGCTCGGGCAGGTGGCCGGCGCGCATGTTGACCTGCACCGACGGCAGCATCAGCACGGGCATGTCGAGCGTCGCGTCGCGCGCGGTGCGCATGGCGACGAAATCGTCCTCGGTCACGCCGTCCTTCACGTGCACGTTCGCGCGACGCTGCTCGGCCACCGTCGTCACGAACTGCACGTCGCGGCCGCCCGGCTGGTAGTCGTGGCACAGATACAGGCGCGTGTCGGGCGGCAGGGCGAGCACGCGCGCGATCGAACGGTACAGCGTGCGCGCGTCGCCGCCCGGGAAGTCGCAGCGGGCGGTGCCGTAGTCGGGCATGAACAGCGTGTCGCCGACGAACGCCGCGCGCTGCGTCGCGTCGTCGACGCAGTAGGTCAGGCACGCCGGCGTATGGCCCGGCGTGTGCAGCGCGCGGATCGTCAGCGCGCCGAGCGCGAGCGTGTCGCCGTCGTCGAGCAGGCGGTCGAACTGGCGGCCGTCCTGCGCGAAGCCGGGGCCGGCGTTGAACAGCGTGCCGAATACGTGTTGCACGCGGCGCACGTGGGCACCGATCGCGATCTGTCCGCCGACATGCGCCTTCAGGTACGGCGCGGCCGACAGATGGTCGGCATGCACGTGCGTTTCCAGCAGCCAGTGGACGGTCGCGCCGAGTTCGGCGACGCGCGCGATCAGCCGGTCGGCGCTGGCGGTGTGCGTGCGGCCGGATTTCGGGTCGTAGTCGAGCACGCTGTCGATCAGCGCGCATGCGCGGCTTTCGGTGTCGAGCAGCAGATAGCTGACGGTGTGGGTCGCCGGGTCGAAAAAGCCTTCGACCGACAGCAGGGGGGCATGGCTCACGGGATGTCCTCGATCGGGTTCTGCGTCTGCAATCGGACATCCCATGTTCAAGAAGCATGCCAATTCGCGCCGCGCTGCCGGATGATGTGGCAGGTAATTGATTCGGCTCGGATTTTTGGCGTGGCCGCGGTGGGTCGCAGGCACCGGCGACGGGGTGCTGTCGACGTCGACTGCCATATCTGGCAGCGTCGTGGCAGAATTGGCAGTCTGCCTGGCAGTCCGTCCGCCCATCCGTTTCCGAGCCTCCCGATGAATCCGCACGACACCATTCCGATCGTTCCCGCGCCGTCGCGCGACGTCATGCCCGACGTGCGCGCGCTCGTCGCGTATCTGGAACAGGATCCGCAGCCGATGATCGTCGTCGATCCCGACTACCGCATCCTCGCCGCGAACGATGCGTACCGGCGCCAGTTCGGCGTGGCGGGCGTCGAGCACGTCGGCCGGCACTGCTTCCGGGTTTCGCATCATTACGACGTGCCGTGCGACCAGGCGGGCGAGCATTGCCCGATGAAGCAGGCGCGCGAGTCGCGCAGCCTGAACCGCGTGCTGCACATACACCATACGCCGCGCGGCCCCGAGCACGTCGACGTGGAGTTGCGGCCGATCTTCGATGCGCGCGGCGACGTGATCGCCTACGTCGAGCGGCTGACGACGGTGCGCAGCGCGTCGGCGCAGCCGAGTGCGGAAGGGCTCGTCGGCGGCGCAGACGCGTTCAATGCGGCGCTCGGCGCGCTGCAGCGCGTCGCGCCGTCGATGCTGCCCGTGCTGCTGCTCGGCGAATCGGGTACCGGCAAGGAACTGTTCGCGCGGGCGCTGCACGAGGCGAGCGAGCGTGCGATGGGGCCGTTCGTGGTGGTCGACTGTTCGGGCATCGCCGAGACCCTGTTCGAGAGCGAACTGTTCGGCTACGAGAAGGGCGCGTTTACCGGTGCGAACCAGCGCAAGCCGGGCCTCGTCGAGACCGCGCAGGGCGGCACGCTGTTTCTCGACGAGATCGGCGACGTGCCGCTGCCGATGCAGGTGAAGCTGCTGCGGCTGATCGAGTCGGGGACGTTCCGGCGCGTCGGCGGCGTCGAGGCGCTGCGCGCGGATTTCCGGCTCGTCGCGGCGACCCACAAGCCGCTGCGCGAGATGATCGACGACGGCCGGTTCCGTCAGGACCTGTACTACCGGATCAACGCGTTCCCGATTCCGCTGCCCGCGCTGCGCGAGCGGCGTGGCGACGTCGCGCTGCTGGCCGAGTCGATCCTGCGGCGCATCGCGAACGCGCGCGCCGGCGCGGGCGACGCGAGCGCGCGGCCGTTCGCGGCCCGGCCGTTCGTGCTGACCGAGCGCGCGCGCGCGTGCCTCGACGCGTATGCATGGCCGGGCAACATCCGCGAACTGCGCAACGTGCTCGAGCGCGCGTGCCTGTTCGCGGACGACGGCACGATTCGCGTCGAGCATCTGCCGGCCGAGCTGGTCGCGGCGTCGGTGACACCACCGGCGCGTGCGGCGGACGCGCGCGGCGTGTCGGACGCGGAGCTCGTGCGGCTTGCGAGCACGTTCGACGGCACGCGCAAGCAACTGGCCGAGCACGTCGGGATGAGCGAGCGCACGCTGTACCGGCGGATGAAGACGCTCGGGCTCGGGGTGCGCGACCGGTGAGCGGGCGCGTCGTGCCTGGCTGCCGCCGACCGGTCGCATCAAGCGGCAAGCTGATGGACGGCGGCGCGCCGCCTGTGCCGAATGCGGACCCGAACGCCCGGCCCGTGTTCCTTCGCGACATGACGAAGCGCGGGCGCGCGATCGGCCTGCACGACGATCGCCGATTGCCCGGCCGGTCGGGCGAGCTGGCAGTCGGCTGTCATGATTGACGATAAAAAATGACTGTTCTGCACAAAATAATTATCGTTTTACGATAATTATCTGGCTTACAATCGATGCGTGTTCACACCGTATCGAGGAGGTCGCATGCATTCCGATCGCATTGCCCGTATCAGTCAGCGCATGGCTACCGTCACGCTGTGGTTCATCGTCGGCATGCTGGTGCTCAACGCCGCGTGCTGGGCGTTCCCGTCGTTGAGCGCGGCCACCGGGCCCGGCCTCGTATTCGGCCTCACCGATTCGGTGGTCACGAACCTGGGCGTCGATGTCGGCGCGTTCCCGTGGTGGCAGAAGGCTGTCGGCATCCTGCTGTCGAGCGTCCCGCTCGTTGCGCTCGCGGGCGGCCTGCGCCACTTGCGCGAGCTGTTCCGGACCTACGCTCGGCGCGACTATTTCTCGGCGCAGGCGGCCGGCCATCTCGGCAAGACGGGGCGCGCGATCGGTCTGTGGGTGCTGTTGAGCCTGCTGTGCGAACCGCTGCTGAGCGTGTGGGCGACGTTTCGCGAACCGGTCGGCCATCGCGTCGTCAGCATCGGCTTCAGCCTGCCGTACGTCGTCGCGCTGTTCACGGCGGCCTGTATCGCGGTGATCGCGCACATCCTGCGGCAGGCGAGCGAGCTCGATGCCGAACACCGGCAGTTCGTCTGAGGCGCGCGATGTCGATCGTGGTCAAACTCGATGTGATGCTCGCGACCCGCAAGGTCCGCTCGAAGGATCTCGCGGCGGCCGTCGGGATCACCGAACCGAACCTGTCGCTGCTCAAGCAAGGCAAGGTCAAGGGCATCCGCTTCGCGACGCTGGAGGCGATCTGCCGGTATCTCGACTGTCAGCCGGGCGACCTGCTCGCGTTCAGCGATGACGGCGGCGGCGAGCCGGATTGACGTGCCGCACGCGCCGAGCGTCGACGCGGCGCGGCGGCGTCGGCCGGGCATCGTGGCAGTTGCAGGCGTGATCGCCGTGTTGCTGCATGCGATCGGTTGGTATGCGCTGCAGCGGATGCCGGCGGCGCGCCGGCCGGTTGCGGCCCGGGTCGATGCGTCGTCGGGCCGGATTGCATTGAGCGTCCGGTTGATTCCCGTGACGCCCGAACCTGCGCCCGCAACCGAGGTCGACCGGCGCACCGGTCCGACAGCAGCCATGCGAGAGACGCGCGAACCGAAAAGCCGTTCCGGCGCAGCGGCGACGCCGCGCCGGGCGACACGTTCGCTTGCGGCCGCGCCCGCGCAGGCAACGACCGGCGGCGCGCCGGATTCGGCTGAAAGCAGCCCGGTGCGTGCGCCGACCCCCGAGGTCGACTGGGGGCGTGATCTGGCGACGATCGGCACGCGTCGTGCGACGGGGCGCAGCCCTGCGGCGGCCACGGTCGGTGCGCTGGGCGCAGCGTCCGGCCTCCCGGCCGCGCGTCGCCATTCGGTCGACGAGACGCTGGCAAGCGGGGTGGCGGACGCACGGCGCGCCGACTGCCGACGCGCCTACTCGGGTGCCGGCTTGCTCGCACTCCCGATGCTCGCGCTGGATGCGGTTCGCGATACGGGCTGCAAGTGGTGAGGAAGCACGCGGCTCGGCGCTGCCGGTGAGACGCGATCGCGCGGCGTTTTCGACGCGCGGCCGGATACGAGCCGGTTCGCCTGACGACGTGTCCGGGCGGCGCGCAACGGCCACGCACCGCCCGGGCTGCCGGGGCGTTGGACCCTCAACGCGCCGGCGCAAGCTGCGCCATCGCCTCGCGCATGAAGCCGAGCAGCGTGTCGTCGACCCATGAGTCCTTCGTCAGCGCCGGCTCGGTCATCATCGCGTTGCGGAATTTCGCGTGCGTGGCCGGGTCGTTGCCCGCGTAGCTGCGGAACAGGTCGAGCCAGCGTTGCGCGAGCGCGCGGCCTTCCGGTGAATCGGGCTGCGCGCCCGCATCGATCGCGTCGCGCACGTCGCCCATCAGTTGCGGCCATTCCATCGAGCGTTCACCGAAGTGCGCCCGCATGAAGCGGATCTCGTCCGGCGCGAGATACTTCTCGAAGATCCGCATCTTCGTTTCCGCGGACGCGCGCAGCACATAGTCGCGCAGCACGGTCGAGATGCCGAGTTTCGACTGCATCGACGGTTCGCGCTCGTGCATCAGGTTGAGCTTCGCCAGCAGCCGCGGATCGTTGTTCGTGTCGCGCACGAGCAGCGCCATCCAGCGGCCGGCAAGCGCGCGAGCGCGCTCGTCCTCCGGCGGCACGCCCGCGTCGTGCAGCGCACGCACGTCGGCGACGAGCGCTGTCCATTCCGCGTCGCCGGCCTGGCTCTTGCGATACATCGGCAGGCGCGCGAGTTCTTCCTCGGAAAAGTATTTGTCGTACACGGTCATCAACTCCAGTGTGGTGAGCCAGTCGGCCAGCTCCGGCTCCGTGCCCGCGGCGAGCTGCGCGTGCAGGTGCACGAGACGCTCGCGCAGCTGCGCGGTCTGCGCGAGCTGGTGGTCGAGCGACGCGATCTGCCTCGCGACGAGCGCGACGAGCGGGGTGCCGGGCCGGTTCAGGTAGTCGCCGATTTCGGCGAGCGACAGTCCGAAGCGACGCAGGGCCTGGATCTGGTGGAGCCGGGCGATGTCGTCGCGGTCGTACAGCCGGTAGCCGTTGTCGGCACGCGCCGAAGGCGTCAGGAGGCCGATCGCGTGATAGTGATGAAGCGTGCGGACGGTCAGGCCGCTGCGTTTCGCCAGTTCTCCCACTTTCAGCCGCATGGTGTCCTCCGTTCGGTGCGCACACTGGAGTCTCGAACGTTACGCTACGTGAGGGTCAAGCGGAAGATCGCGGATCGGCGCGCGGGGTTGGTCCCGCGCGCCCGACGCAAACGGCGCGCTATTGCGGTCATTGCGGTGGCGGCGGCGCGTCGGGCGTGACCGCGCGCGCCTGGGCGCCGGGGGAGATTCGAGCCGCGTTGCCGATGTCGCCGGCCGGGTCGGCCTTTCCAGCCTTTTCGGCTTTTTCAGCCTTGCCGGCTTTGCCGGCCGGGTCGACCGGCGGCGTGCCCATCGCCTGATAGAGCCGCGCGGTATCCGCGAAGCGTGCGCCGGTCGCGCGGATCTCGTCGAGCCGCGCGTTGCGGTACTGCAGCTCGCTTGCTCGCGCGGCCGACGGCGGCAGCGCGCCGAGCCGCACGCGGGCGGCCGCGTCGTCGTACGCGCCGCGCGCGGACAGCGCGGCCCGCGACGACGCATCGAGCGCCTCAGCATCGTGCTCGAGCGCGGCGAGCGAATCCGCGACGTTCTGGAAGGCGGCGAGCACGGTCTGTTTGTACTGGTCGACCGCCGCCTCGTAGGTCGCCTTCGCCGCACGGCGCTGCGCGAGTAGCGCGCCGCCGTGGAACAGCGGCTGGCTCAGCGACGCACCGACGTTCCAGATCGAACCGGCGCCCGACAGCATCGCCGGCCAGCTGAAACCGCCTTTGCCCATCGCGGCCGACAGCGACAGCTGCGGGAACAGTTGCGCGGTCGCGAGGCCGACTTCGGCGGCGGCTGCCTTCAGCCCCGCGTCGGCGGCCTGGATGTCGGGGCGGCTTTGCAGCAGGTCTGACGGCACGACCACCGGTACTTGCGCGGGCAGGTGAAGGTCGGCGAGCGTGAGATCAGCGGGCGGCCGGTCGGGCGTACGGCCGACCAGCACGGCCAGCGCATGGCGCGCCGAGTCGCGCTGCTGGCGCAGCGCGGGCAGGCTCGCGGCGAAGGTGTCCGCGCTTTGCTGCGCGTTCAGTGCGTCGCTGCGCGATGCCGAGCCGAGCGCGTAGCGGCGTTGCGCGTCGTGCGCCTGGTCGTTCGCGAGCGCGACGAGCCGTTCGGTGGTGGCGATCTGCGCGTTGAGCACCGACACCGTGATCGATGCGGTGACGATGTTCGCGGCGAGTGCCCGGCGTGCCGATTCGAGCTGGAACGCGCTGACGTCGACGCGTTTCGCAAGCGCCCGGTTCGCGAAGCGCGATACGCCGAACAGGTCGACCGTATAGCTCGCCTGCAGTTGCCCGACGAACGTGTCGTACAGCAACGTCGGCGCGCCGAGCGCAGGGATCGGCACGCCGAGCGCACGCTGGCGCGTGGCCTGGCCGCCGGCGTCGATCGACGGCAGCATCGAGCTGCCGATCTGCCCGCGCAACTGCTCGCGCGCGGCATCCAGCGAGTGCGCGGCGGCGCTGAGCGTCGGGCTGTTGCGCAGCCCTTCGTCGACGAGTGCGTTCAGCGCATCCGAACGGTACTGCGTCCACCAGTCGGGCACGGGCTGCGCGCCGACGTCGAACTGCTGCGCGACGCCTTGCGCGGCGACGGTCTGCGGCACTTGCGGCGCGGCGCCGTAATGCGCGGGCGACGGCATCGCGGGCGGCTCGCCGCTCGGCGCGAACCACGCGCAGCCGGCGAGCGGGCCGGCGAGGCTCGCGGCCGCGACCACCCGCGCGGCCTTCGTTTTCAGGTTCATCGACAGTTCCATGGTCAGGCTCCCGACGGCGCGGCAGGCGTGCCGCCGTCGTGCGGCGGGGCGTCGCGCGGGTCGCGTTCGTCGCGCTTCACGCGGAACCACGCGGCGTACAGCGCGGGCAGGTAGAACAGCGTCAGCACGGTCGCGCTCGTGATGCCGCCCATCAGCGCGGTCGCCATCGGCCCGAAGAAGTTCGAGCGCAACAGCGGGATCAGCGCGAGCACGGCGGCCGCGGCCGTCAGCGTGATCGGGCGGAAGCGCCGCACGGTCGCGCCGACGATCGCGTCGAAGCGTCCGTGGCCGGCCGCGATGTCCTGCTCGATCTGGTCGACGAGAATCACCGAGTTGCGCATGATGATCCCGAACATCGCGATCACGCCGAGCATCGCGACGAAGCCGAACGGCTGGCCGAACAGCAGCAGCGTGCCGACCACGCCGATCAGGCCGAGCGGGGCGGTCAGCACGACCATCAGCACGCGCGAGAAACTCTGCAGCTGGATCATCAGCAGCGTGAACACGGCGATCGCCATCAGCGGCATCTGCGCGTTGATCGACGTCTGCGCCTTCGCACTTTCCTCGACCGACCCGCCGATGTTGATCTGGTAGCCGACCGGCAGTTGCGCGCGCAACGCATTCAACTTGCCGTCGATCGCATGCGTGACGTCGATGCCCTGTGCGCCGGCGCGGACGTCGGACTGCACGGTGATGGTCGGCTGGCGGTCGCGTTCCCACACGACGCCGTATTCGAGCGTCGGCGTGAAGCGGCCGAGCGAACCGAGCGGCACGGGGCCGTTCGGCGTCGGCATCGCGAGGCCCGCGAGCTGCGCGGGATCGACGCGATCGGCGCGCGGCGCACGCAGGTCGACCGCGATCAGCTTGTCGCGTTCGCGGTATTGCGTGACGGTCGTGCCGGACAGCGTCATCGCGAGGAAGCTCGACACGTCCTGCGACGTGACGTTCAGCTCGCGCGCCTTCTTCTGGTCGAGCTCGAAGCGCACCGAACGTTCGGCCGGCTCGTCCCAGTCGAACTGCACGTTCACCGTGCGCGCGTCGCCGCGCATCGTCGCCGCGACCTTCTCGGCGATCGCGCGCACCGTCGCGATGTCGTCGCCGCTCACGCGGAACTGCACGGGATAGCCGACGGGCGGCCCGTTCTCGAGCCGCGACAGGCGCCAGCGCACGGCCGGGAAGCGGTCGCGCAGCGTGGTCTCGAGCCAGGCCGCGAGCTTCTCGCGATCCTCGACCGATTTCGCGGTGACGACGAACTGCGCGAAGTTCGGCAACTGCAGCTGTTGGTCGAGCGGCAGGTAGAAGCGCGGCGCGCCGCTGCCGACGAAATTCACCGAATGGTCGATTTCGGGCCGCTTGTCGAGCACCTTCTCGAGGCGTTCGGTCTCGCGCAGCGTCGCCGCGAACGACGCGCCTTCGGGCAGCCGCAGGTCGATCAGCAGCTCGGGGCGATCGGAGCTCGGGAAGAATTGCTGCGGCACGAGCGAGAAGCCCGCCAGCGCGACCACGAACAGGGCGCCGGTGATCAGCAGCACGACGAAGCGCCGCTCGATGCACCAGTCGATCCAGCCGCGCAAGCGCGTGTAGAAGCGCGTGTCGTAGATGTCGTGCTCGTGATCGTCCGGCAGGTGCGCTTCGTGCGCGTGCTTCTTGCGTTCGGGCAGCAGGTGGAAGCCCAGCAGCGGGATCAGCACGACGGCCGCGAACCACGATGCGATCAGCGCGATCGCCGACACCTCGAAGATCGAGCGCGTGTACTCGCCGGTACTCGATTTCGCGAGCGCGATCGGCAGGAAGCCCGACACGGTGACGAGCGTGCCCGTCAGCATCGGGAACGCGGTGCTCGTGTACGCGAATGCGGCGGCGCGCGCGCGGCTGTAGCCCTGCTCGAGCTTCACGGCCATCATCTCGACCGCGATGATCGCGTCGTCGACGAGCAGCCCGAGCGCGAGCACGAGCGTGCCGAGCGACACCTTGTGCAGCCCGATGTCGAACAGGTACATGAACAGGGCGGTGACGGCGAGCACGACCGGAATCGAGATCACGACGACCATTCCGGTGCGCAGGCCGAGCGACACGAGGCTCACGACCAGCACGATCGCGACCGCTTCGGCGACGGCTTCGAGGAAGTCGTCGACGGAATGCGCGACCGCATGCGGCATGCTCGACACCAGCGTCAGCTTGAGGCCGGCCGGCAACCGCGCCTGCAGATCCTTCGATTCGGCGTCGAGCGCCTTGCCGAGCCGGATCACGTCGCCGCCCGGCTGCATCGTCACGCCGATGCCGAGCACGGCGTGACCGTTCGCACGCATCTGCGTGATGGCCGGATCGTCGTAGCCGCGCTTCACGGTGGCGAGATCGCCGAGCCGGAACGTTCGGCCGTTGATGCGGATCAGCGTGTCGGCGATCGTGGCGACGTTGTCGAACTGGCCGCTCGGCCGCACGAATACGCGGTCGTCGGCGGTCGTCAGCACGCCGGCCGACGAGATGTCGTTCTGCGCGTTGATCGCCTGCCCGAGTTGCTGCGGCGAGATGCCGAGGCGCGTGAGCTGCGCATTGTTCACCTCGATGAAAATCCGCTGGTCGGGATCGCCGAAATAGTCGACCTTGCCGACGCCGGGCACGCGCAGCAGCACGGTGCGCAGCTGGTCCGCATAGTCGTGGAGCTGCGCGGGCGTGAAGCCGTCGCCTTCGAGCGTCCAGATGTTGGTGTAGACGTCGCCGAACTCGTCGTTGAAGAACGGGCCCTGCACGCCGGGCGGCAGCGTATGGCCGATGTCGCCGACCTTCTTGCGGATCTGGTACCAGGTCTCGGGCACGTCCTGCACGGGCGCCGAGTCCTTCATCGTGAAGAAGATCAGCGATTCGCCGGGCCGCGAATAGCTGCGCAGGAAGTCGATGGCCGGCGTTTCCTGCAGCTTGCGGCCGATCCGGTCGGTCACCTGTTCCTGCACCTGCCGCGCGCTCGCGCCGGGCCAGAACGTGCGGATCACCATCACGCGGAACGTGAACGGCGGGTCTTCGGATTGCGCGAGCCGCGTGTACGCGAGGATGCCCGCGAGCGTCGCGAGCGCGATCAGGTAGACGACCAGCGCCTGGTGGCGCAGCGCCCATGCCGACAGGTTGAAGCGGCCTTCTTCGCGGGGGCTGCTCATGACGCGAAGTCCTCCGCGTGCAGCGGGGCGACCGGCCGCACCTTCTCGCCCGCGCTGACCGTGTGCACGCCTTGCAGCACGACGCGCTCGCCCGGCTGCAGCCCGCTCGACACGGTGACCGTGCGTTCGTTGAAGCGCGCGACGTCGACGCGGCGCAGCTCGAGCGTGTCGTCCTTCGTGCGCACGACCCACAGGGCCGGATGCGGGCCGTCGTGGAACAGTGCGGTCGCGGGCAGCGTGATGCTCGGCGCGTTGCCGGCAACCGGCGCGCCGTCGAACGCGACGTTCGCGGTCATCCCGAGGCGCACGGTCGGATCGGGCGCGGCGAGCGTGAGCTTCACACGCCAGGTGCGGCTTTGCGGATCGGCGGCCGGCGCGATTTCGCGCACCTTCGCGGCGAACTGGCGGCCCGGCAGCGACGGCAGCGTGACGCTCGCCGCGTGACCGGGCGCGAGCGATGCGAGCGCGGCCTCGGGCACGTCGCTGACGACGTCGACGTCGCCCGACCACGCGAGCTGGTAGACGGCCTGGCCGGCCGATACGTTCTGGCCGGTGTCGGCCTGCTCGGCGGTGATGGTGCCGGCGTGATCGGCGACGAGCGTCGCATAGCGGAGCTGGTTCTTCGCAAGCGCGAGCTGCTGCTGCGCCTGGTCGCGCTGCGCGAGCGCCGACGTGTAGCTGTTCTCGGTCTGCTCCAGCTGCGCCGTTGCGATCAGGTTCTCGCGCGCCTGCGCGCGATCGCGATCGCGCTGCTGCTTCGCGAACGCGAGGCTGTGCGACGCGGCATCGAGTTGCGCCTGCGCGCTCGCGACGTTCTTCTCGACGTCGGACGGATCAAGCAGCGCGACGACCTGGCCGGCCTTGACGGTATCGCCGAGCCGCACCTTGCGCTCGACGATCTTGCCCGCGATGCGGAACGACAGCGGCGTCGCATAACGTGGCTGGATCTCGCCGGGCAGCGTGGCGGCGGCCGCGGCGCCGTCGGCGCGCGCGGGCAGCGCGACGACCGGGCGCGGCGCGGGCGGCGCGGCTTCCTTCGGATGACAGGCGGCGAGGACGAGCGCGGTGCCGACCAGCAGCACGGCGCGGGAACCGGAGCGATTCACGAAACCCCCAGATGAGGTGAGAGCGGAACGAAGCCGGCAAGCGCGGCGGGCGCTTGCCCCGAGTGGCGCCAGTCCGGCGCACACGAACACAGCCGAACGGGGTCGTTCGGAAACTGCGGTGGATTCTAATACACTGCTGTATCTGAATGCAAAGATGAATCTGAAAGGAAGTTGGTGCTAGACTGCGCGCCATGAAACCTCAGCGCTTAACTCGCGAGCAGAGCAGGGACCAGACGCGCGAACGTCTGCTGACTGCCGCGCACCGCATTTTTATGAAGAAAGGCTTTGTCGCGGCGAGCGTCGAGGACATCGCCGCGGCGGCCGGCTACACGCGCGGCGCGTTCTACTCGAACTTCCGCAGCAAGTCGGAACTGCTGCTCGAATTGCTCGAGCGCGACCACGATTCGGTGCGGGCCGATTTCGAGGCGATCTTCGAGATAGGCGGGTCGCGCGAGCAGATGGAGTCGATGGCGCTCGCGTACTACCGGACGCTGTTTCGCGACGACGAATATTCGCTGCTGTGGGGCGAGGCGAAGCTGCAGGCGGCGCGTGACGCGAAGTTCCGCGTGCGCTTCAACCAGTTCCTGCACGGCAAGCGGCTGCAGATGGCCGAATTCATCCAGCGCTTCGCGGAGCGCGCGGGCACGCCGCTGCTGCTGCCGGCCGAGACGCTCGCGTTCGGCCTGATGTGCCTGTGCGACGGCGTGCAGTCGTACTACACGGCCGACCCGCAGCACGTGTCGGCCGACGTGGCCGAATCGGTGCTCGCAGGGTTCTTCGCACGGGTCGTGCTGGGGCGCGCGCCGGACTGAACGGCCGGGCGGGCGGACGGAGAAGCGGGCGCGGCCTACGGGTGGTGCGCCGGTGCGGCGACCGACAAGGCCACGACGCCACATCGGGCGCCGCGCACCGGCGCCGTCACCGCTCGCCGGTCATCCGCCGGTACGCGTCGAGCAGCGACGTCTTGTAGACGACGCCCGCGAGCGTCGGCTCGGCTTCGCTTTCGATCACCGGCAGCCGTTCGCCCTGGAACGCCATGAAGCGTTCGAGCGCGGTCGCGAGCGGCATGTCGGGCGTGAGCAGCGGAAACGGCGTATGCGTGTAGTGCGCGGCCGTCTTGTCGGTCGTGTCGCGCTTGTCGAGCAGGTCGGACGTGATGTCCTTCAGCGCGACCGCGCCGCGGAAGCGCCCGGCGTCGTCGGTCACGTACAGATACTTCACCGGATATTCGAGAAACACGCGCGTCATGTCGGCGACGCTCGCGGTGAGCGGCACGATCGTCTGCGCGGGCTGGATCAGCTCGCGCATCTGGGTGGTGCGCAGCCGCAGCCGTTCCTGTGCGTCCTGGTGATGGTGCAGCGTGATCTCGTACATCGACGTCGTGCCGGTCGCGCGCGCGACGAAATACGCGAACACGCACGACACCAGCAGCGGCAGCACGACCTGGTAGCTCAGCGTCATCTCGAAGATCATCAGGATCGCCATCAGCGGCGCCTGCGTGGCGCCGGCCAGAAACGCGCCCATCCCGACCATCGCATACGCGAAGTACGCGGACGTGTGGCCGGGCCACAGCGCGTGCATCGCGAGCCCGAACAGCGAACCGAACACGGCGCCGACGAACAGCGTCGGCGTAAACACGCCGCCGACCGCGCCGGAGCCTGCGGTCGCGGCGGTCGCGATCACCTTGAACACCAGCACCGCGACGAGCGCCTGCCAGGTCCACGGCGCATGCAGGATGTGGTTCACGACGCTGTAGCCGTTGCCCCACACGTCCGGAATCCACACCGAGATCACGCCGACCACGAGGCCGCCGAGCGCGAGCCGCACCGGCAGCGGCACGGGCAGCCGCTTGAACTGGTTCTTGGACGCATCGAGCAGGTGCAGGAACTGCGGCGCGAGCACGCCGCACAGCGCGCCGAGCACGACGAACAGCAGCACTTCGGCGCCCGTCACGGCCGGGAACACCGGCATCTCGTACGGTGGCCGGTAGCCGGCGAATTCCCGCATCACGATGTTCGCGACGACGGACGCGACGACCATCGGCCCGAAGCTCTCCATCGCGATCGTGCCGAGCACGATCTCGGAGACGAAGAACGCGCCGGCGATCGGCGCGTTGTACGCGGACGTGATACCGGCCGCGGCGCCGCACGCGACGAGCAGGCGCAGGCGCGGCGGGTCGAAGTGCACGAAGCGGCCGACCAGCGACGCCGCGAGCGCCGCGAGCTGCACCATCGGGCCTTCGCGGCCGATCGAGCCGCCGCTGCCGATCGTCAGCAGCGACGACACGCTGCGCCACAGGCTCTGCCGCACCGGCACGACGCCGTCGCCGAGCGCGACGGCTTCCATGTAGTCGATGTTGCCGGATTTTCGGTCGCCGCGCGTCGCGAGCAACAGCACGCAGCCGGCGAGGAAGCCGCCCGCGGCCGGCATCCAGAAGCGCACGTACCAAGGCAGGCTTTTCGCCATCTCCACGAAGCTGCCGCTGTGCCCCGAGATCAGGCGCTGCATCAGGTCGATGCCTTCGCGGAACGCCATGGTGGCGAAGGCGCCGCCGACGCCGACGACGGCCGACCAGATCAGCATCGTATGGGCGTCCGACAGGCGGAACAGCGTCTGGGCGCGAGTGCGCAGCTTCAGCAGGAACGAGAGCACGGCTGAAAGAGGGTGATGAAGAGGACGAAGGAAAACGACGCGAAGCATAGCACTGCGCCGCGCCCGCGGGACCTTCCCGTCGGGCGCGGCGCGTGTCGCGGCGTGGCTGCGCGGCTCAGCCAAGCCAGTGCTGTACCGCCCAGGTGATCCCGTAGCCGCCGGCGATCAGCCACACGTACAGGATCAGGCCGGTGGTCAAGGCGCGCGGGCCGGCCTCGCGGATCTGCGACACGCGGGTCTCGATGCCGAGCGCGGTCATCGCCATCGTCAGCGCGAAGGTGTCGAGCAGGTTCAGCGTGTGCGTGACGTCGGCGGGCAGCACGTTCAGCGAATTGACGATCACGAAGCCGAGGAAGCCGAGCGCGAACCACGGCACCGCCACCTTGCGCTTGCCTTGCGCGCCTTCAGCGGTCGCATCGGCCGAGCGCGCGGAGCGGGCGAGCCACCAGCCGAGCGTGAGCAGCACCGGCACCAGAAGCATCACGCGGGTCATCTTCACGATGGTCGCGACGTGCGTGACCTCCGGACTGATGTCGCTCGCCGCGCCGACCACCTGCGCGACCTCGTGGATCGTGCCGCCGAAGAACAGGCCGAGGCCGGTCGGGTCGAGGTTGAGCAGGCCGGCGTGATACGCGAACGGGTACAGGAACATCGACAGCGTGCCGAACAGCACCACGCTGCCCACGGCCATCGCGCTCTGGTGCGGCTTCGACTGCAGCGTCGACTCGAACGCGAGCACGGCGGCCGCGCCGCAGATCGCACTGCCGGCGGCGGTCAGGAGCGCCGCGTCGCGATCGAGCTTCATTACCTTCATGCCGACCCAGGTGCCGATCGCGAGCGTGCTGACGACGATCAGCACCGACACCGTCAGGCCCGGCAGGCCGACCTGCGCGATTTCCTGCAGGCTCACGCGCAGGCCAAAGAACGCGACCGCGATGCGCAGCAGCTTGCGCGCGGAAAAGTTGATGCCGGCCGCCCAGCTCGCGGGCATGCCGTCGCGCAGCGCGTTGCCGTACAGCGCACCGGCGACGATGCCGACGATCAGCGGCGACAGGCCGAGCCCGGCGACTGCCGGCAGTTGCGACAGACTCGTGACGGCGGCGGCGAACAGCGCGACGAACAGCACGCCGTTCAACTGGCCGCGCAGCGACGGCGCGGCGTGGGCAAGATGGGGAGTCGGAGCAGTGGACATGGGGCACCGTGATCAAGCAGGTTGCGATGGCCTAATCCTAGTTTGGTTATATCGATATGAAAAATTGTGATTTGTGACGTAAACTATCCGGGAAGCCGATAATTCATCCCCATGACCCCGGATCAACTGATAACGTTCGCGGCCGTCGCCGAACATCTGAACATCAGCCGCGCTGCCGTGGCGCTGCATCTGTCGCAGCCGGCGGTATCGGGCCAGCTGCGCCTGCTGCAGGACGAGTTCGGCGAGCCGCTGTACCAGCGTGACGGCCGCGGCATCCGCCTGACGCCGGTCGGCGAGCAGCTCGCGCAGTACGCGAAGGCCCAGCGCGACACGTTCGCGCAGGCGCGCGCGTTTCGCGACGCGGTGCGCGGGCTCGACGCCGGCACGCTGCGGATCGGCGCGAGCACGACGCCGGCCAGCTACCTGCTGCCTTACCTGATCGCGGCGTTCCAGCCGCGCGTGCCGCGGGTGGCGATCCACACGATGAGCGGCAACACGGCCGACGTGGTCGCCGCGTTGGCATCGCTCGACATTGCGATGATCGAAGGGCCGCCCGGCGAGGCGCTGCCGCCCGGCACCGCCGTGCACGCATGGCACGAGGACGAGATCGTCGCGGTCGTGCCGGCCGGGCATGCGCTCGCCGCGCCCGAGTACGCAGCCGGCGTCACGCTCGAGGCACTCGCCGTGCATCCGCTCGTGCTGCGCGAGGAGGGCTCCGGCGTGCGGCAACTCGTGGAACGCGCGTTCGCGCACGGCGGCGCGCCGATGCGTGTCGCGTTCGAGATCGCCGGTGTCGAGGCCGTGAAGGAGGCCGTGCGCGCGGGGATGGGCGTCGGCTTCGTGTCCGCGATGTCGCTGCGCCACGAGGGTGCGGCGCTCGTGCCGCGCTCGCTCGCCCCCGCGCCGCTCACGCGTCATTTCTCGATCCTGGTGCCGCACGGCGCGGCGCCGTCGCGCGTGGCCGCCCAGTTCCTGGAAATGAGCCTCGCGCACGACGCCGGGTAGACACCCGAAGCCGGTCCTGGAGCGCCGGATGCCCCTGCGCCCGCGCACGTTCGTGCGGCGGCCATCCTTAGGGATTTCCTCTATGGCGTGCGCCCGGGGCGAAGCGCACCATCCGTCTCAAGCAAATGGAACCGGTTCCATTCCGGAGAAAAAAGGGCAGACATGGCAGACATCGTGATCGTGGCGAGCGCATTCGGGATGGACCGCGTGCGTCAGGAGGGCCACCGTGCATTCATCGCGACCGCGGCGGCATCCGGTGCGACCGGCTTCGAGGTGCGGCGCGAACTGTTCGCATCGGACGACGACGCGACGCCCGGCGCGCTGGCCGAGCTCGGCACGGCGCTCGCCGCGCACGGGCTGTGGTCGGTCTATTCGACGCCGGCCACGCTGTACACGGAAACCGGCGCGCTCGACGCCGAAGCGCTGCGCGACACGCTCGTCGAAGCCGACGCGCTCGGCGCGCGCTTCGTCAAGTTCCAGCTCGGCGGCTTCGCCGGCAACGCGCACGCAGCCGAGATCGTCGCGCTGTCGCGCGGCGCGCGTGCCCGCGTGGTGGTCGAGAACGGCCAGTTGCCGGTGGGCGGCGCGCTCGTGCAATTCAGCGGGCTGTTCGCGGCGCTGGCCGAGGCGGGCGCGCCCGATGCGCTCGGCATGACGTTCGACATCGGCAACTGGCAGTGGCCGGGCGAAGCGCCGCTCGCATGCGCGCACGCACTCGCGCCGCATGTGGAATACATTCATTGCAAGGCAGTCGCTGGCGAGGGCGCGCGCCGTTTCGCGGTGGCGCCGGCGCCGGGCGACACGCTCGTCACGGGCGTGCTCGCGGCCCTGCCGCAAGCGGCGCCGCGCGGCATCGAATTCCCGTTCGATGCGGCCGACCTGGCGGGCGATGCCGGCCGGCGCGTCGCGTGGCTCGCCGCCGCGTGACGCTCGAAGGATACGGAGGAATGCACTCATGAAGGCAGCACTCGATGTCGTGACCTACGGCGAAGCGATGGCGATGTTCGTCGCCGCCGAGCCCGGCCACCTCGCGCACGCCGCGCAATTCACGAAACGGATCGCGGGCGCGGACCTGAACGTCGCGATCGGCCTGTCGCGGCTCGGCTTCCGGGTCGGCTGGATGAGCCGGGTGGGCCGCGATTCGTTCGGCGGCTACGTGCTCGACACGCTCGCGCGCGAAGGCATCGACGCGTCGTGCGTGACCGTCGATCCGCGCTATCCGACCGGCTTCCAGCTGAAGTCGCGCAACGACGACGGCAGTGACCCGACCGTCGAATATTTCCGCAAGGGCTCGGCCGCGAGCCACCTGTCGTGCGACGACTACGTGGCCGACTACGTGCTCGGCGCACGGCACCTGCATTTGACGGGCGTCGCACCCGCGATCTCCGCGACGTCGTGCGAGCTTGCGTTCCGGCTGGCGCGCGAGATGCGTGCGGCCGGCAAGACGATCTCGTTCGATCCGAACCTGCGCCCGACGCTGTGGCCGTCCGCCGACGTGATGGCGAAGACGCTGAACGCGCTCGCGTCGCTCGCCGACTGGGTGCTGCCGGGCTTGGCCGAAGGGCAGCAGCTCACCGGGCACGACACGCCGGCCGACATCGCGGGCTTCTACCTGGCACAGGGCGCGCGCGGCGTGGTGATCAAGCTGGGCGCCGACGGCGCGTACTTCCGCACGGCCGACGGCCGCGAGGGCACGGTGGCGGGCGAGCGTGTCGCGAACGTGGTCGACACGGTCGGCGCCGGCGACGGCTTCGCGGTCGGCGTGGTCAGCGCGCTGCTGGAAGGCCGCTCCGTCGAGCAGGCGGTCGCGCGCGGCAATCGCATCGGGGCGCTCGCGATCCAGGTGATCGGCGATTCGGAAGGCTTGCCGACCCGCGCGGCGCTCGATCGGCTCGAAAACGTCAGCAATCGCGCCGATCGCCTAGAGGAAACCGTCACCGCGCAATGAGAGGCCGGACACGGCACAATCCGCGGACCCAATTCGTGCTTCGTGCACGGTTTTGCATGAGGCCGGAGCAGGCGCCATCGCGCCGACGCCGGTCGATTCCCGAAAGGACGGGAGCGGAGCCGGGCGTTTGACCCGCCCACTCCGATCACCCAAGGAGACACTCTGATGGCAGCCAATCTCGCAGCACGACGCTGGTGGACGATCATGCCGATCGTGTTCATCACCTACAGCCTCGCTTACCTCGACCGCGCGAACTACGGGTTCGCTGCAGCCGCCGGCATCAACCAGGACCTCGGGATCAGCAAGGGCCTGTCGTCGCTGATCGGCGCGCTGTTCTTCCTCGGCTACTTCTTCTTCCAGATTCCCGGCGCGATCTATGCGGAGCGCCGCAGCGTCAAGAAGCTCGTGTTCGCCAGCCTCGTGCTGTGGGGCGCGTGCGCGGCGCTCACGGGGGTGGTCACCAACATCCCGTCGCTGATGGCGATCCGCTTCGTGCTCGGCGTGGTCGAGGCGGCGGTGATGCCGGCGATGCTGATCTACATCAGCAACTGGTTCACGAAGAACGAGCGCTCGCGTGCGAACACGTTCCTGATCCTCGGCAACCCGGTCACGGTGCTGTGGATGTCGATCGTGTCGGGCTATCTCGTGCACGAATTCGGCTGGCGCCACATGTTCATCGCCGAAGGCGTGCCGGCCATCATCTGGGCCGTATGCTGGTGGTTCCTCGTGCAGGACAAGCCGGCCGATTCGCCGTGGCTCACCGCGCAGGAAAAGCGCGACCTCGACGCCGCGCTCGCGGCCGAACAGGCGGCGATCAAGCCCGTGCGCAACTACGGCGAGGCGTTCCGCTCGCCGGCCGTGATCAAGCTGTGCGCGCAGTATTTCTGCTGGAGCATCGGCGTGTACGGCTTCGTGCTGTGGCTGCCGTCGATCGTCAAGAACGGCTCCGAGCTCGGGATGGTCGCGACCGGCTGGCTGTCGGCGCTGCCGTACCTCGCGGCGACGATCGCGATGCTGGTCGCGTCGTGGGCGTCCGACAAGGTCGGCTCGCGCCGCGGCTTCGTGTGGCCGTTCCTGCTGGTCGGCGCGGCCGCGTTCGCCGCGTCGTATGCGCTCGGCTCGTCGCACTTCTGGATCTCGTATGCGCTGCTGGTCGTCGCGGGCGCCGCGATGTACGCGCCGTACGGCCCGTTCTTCGCGATCGTGCCGGAACTGCTGCCGAGGAACGTCGCCGGTGGGGCGATGGCGCTGATCAACAGCATGGGCGCGCTCGGCTCGTTCGTCGGCTCGTATTTCGTCGGCTACCTGAACGGGGCGACCGGGTCGCCCGTCGCATCGTATGCGTTCATGAGCGTCGCGCTCGTCGCCGCGGTGATCCTCACGCTGTCCGTCAAACCCCAGGCGCGCGATGCGCACCCGCTCGCGACGCCGCTGCAAGGAAAATGAAAACGATGAAGCCTCGTATCGTCGCGTACAAGCCGCTGCCCGATGACGTGCTCGCGTACCTGCGCGAGCATGCGGAGCTCGTGCAGGCCGACGGCGCCGACGCGCTCGCCGACGCCCTCGGCGACGCGGACGGCGCGATCGGCGCGAGCCTGAAGGTCACGCCGCAGATGCTCGATCGCGCGCCGCGGCTGAAGGCCTGGTCGACGATCTCGGTCGGCTACGACAACTTCGACGTCGCGGATCTCACGCGGCGCGGGATCGTGCTCGCGCATACGCCCGACGTGCTGACCGAATCGACCGCCGATACCGTGTTCTCGTTGATCCTCGCGTCCGCGCGGCGGGTGGTCGAACTGGCGGAGTGGGTGAAGGCCGGCCACTGGCAGCGCAGCATCGGCCCCGATCTGTACGGCACCGACGTGCAGGGCAAGACGCTCGGCATCGTCGGGCTCGGGCGGATCGGCGGCGCGGTCGCGCGCCGCGCGGCGCTCGGCTTCCGGATGCAGGTGCTGTACACGAACCGTGCCGCGCACGCCGAAGCCGAGACGCAGTACGGCGCGCGCCGCGTGACGCTCGACGAGCTGCTCGCGCAGTCGGACTTCGTGTGCCTGCAGGTGCCGCTGTCGCCGCAAACGCATCACCTGATCGGCGCGGCCGAATTCGCGAAGATGAAGCGTGGCGCGATCCTGATCAACGCGTCGCGCGGGCCGGTGGTCGACGAGGCCGCGCTGATCGACGCGCTGCGGGCCGGCACGATCCGCGGCGCGGGGCTCGACGTGTTCGAGAAGGAGCCGCTGGCGGCGGACTCGCCGCTGCTGCGGATGAGCAACGTCGTCGCGCTGCCGCATATCGGCTCGGCGACGCACGAGACGCGCCATGCGATGGCGCGCTGCGCCGCGGAAAACCTGGTCGGCGCGCTGGCCGGCACGCTGCGCACGAATCTCGTCAATCCGGACGCGCTCGCGCGCGTCTGAGCGGCGGCGGCCGGCCGGCGGGCCGCCGCCGCCGTTAGAGTCGATGGTCTTGGTGCGGGAGGGCAGGCTGCGTTATGATCGCCCGCTCGTCGCGCATCGACGACCCGGCCACGCGGCCGGCGGCGTCCGGCGACGGGCATCCGTGCCAGCCCGGTGCGGCCGATCGCCGTGCGTGTCAGGCGAGCGGAGCGGACGCGAAGGCGCCGGCTTCGATCGACCGCGAAGCAGGGGAGCGGCGGCGTGCGCCGGGGGGCGTTCGTATCCAACAACAAAGGTCCGTCCGCACACGAAGCGGCGCGGATCGTACGTCGCGAGGCACGACTTGAGCGATTCGCAACCTTCCACGCAGCGTCCGGCGACGATCAGCGACGTCGCACGCGAAGCAGGCACGGGCAAGACCAGCGTTTCGCGCTATCTGAACGGCGAGACGCACGTGCTGTCCGCCGATCTGCGCCAGCGGATCGAGACGGCGATCGCGCGCCTGAACTACCGGCCGAACCAGATGGCGCGCGGGCTGAAGCGCGGCCGCAACCGGCTGCTCGGCATGCTCGCGGCCGACCTGACCAATCCCTATACCGTCGAAGTGCTGCTGGGCGTCGAGGCCGCGTGCCACGCGCTCGGCTACATGCCGCTCATCTGCCACGCGGCGAATGAAGTCGAGATGGAGCGGCGCTTCCTGCAGCTGCTCACGACCTACCGGGTCGAAGGGCTGATCGTCAATGCGCTCGGCGCCGAGGAAGACGTGCTGCGCCCGCTGCGCGGCGGCGGCATCCCGGCCGTGCTCGTCGACCGCACGGTCGAGGGCTTCGAGGCGGACCTGATCGGGCTCGACAACACCGATGCGATCGAGACGGCGCTCGCGCACCTGATCGCGCGCGGCTTCGATGCGATTCATTTCGTCGTGCAGCCGTTCGAGCGCGTCAGCTCGCGGCGCCTGCGCGAGGCCGCGTTCCGCGCGGCGCTCGAGGCGCGCGGGCTGCCGGTGCCGCCGACGGTCGTGCTCGACCTGAACGAGCCGGCCGCGGCCGCCGTGGCGCTCGCCGACCTCGACGCGCGCGTCGACGCGGCCACGCAGCGCGGCGTGCGGGCGGCGCTGTTCGCCGCGAACGCGCCGGTCGCGCTCGCGATCGCGCGCCACCTGCGCGCCCGCTTCGGCGCCGCATGGCAGGAAAAGGCCGCGCTGCTGTCGATCGACGATCCGGAGTGGGCCGAGCTGATCGGCATCACGACGATCCGTCAGCCGACCTACGAGATCGGCTACAAGGCCGTCGAATTCGTGCACGAGCGCATCGACGGCGCGGTCGGCGACGTGCGCGTCGCGATGCTGCCGGGCGAGCTGATTGCGCGCGCGTCGACCGCAAGCTGAGTATCATGCGGGGCACGCGGCGCGTCAGGTGCGCTGCCCCGAACAAGGAAATTCATGACTGTCGCTCCCGTCACGCTGGCGGTGCTGATCGCCGCCACGCTGATCATCGCGCTACTGCCGTTCGTTCTCTTCCGTACCCTGCGCAAGCCGCTTGCGCTCGACCGCCGCGACACGATCGTCGGCGTCGCCGTCTTCACGCTGTTCGCGATGATCGTCGAACGCGCATTCCATGGCCTCGTGCTGAGCCAGACGCCCGCCGGCGGCTGGCTCACGCAGCCGCTCGCATTCGTCGCGTACAGCGCGCTCGCGACCGCCGTGTTCGAGGAGGTCGGCCGTTATCTCGGGATCCGGTTCCTGAACCGCCGCTACGGCGCGTCGGCCGGCGACGGGCGCGGCATCGGCTACGGGATCGGCCATGCCGGCGCCGAAGCCTGGTTCGTCGGCGTGCTCGTCTGGGGCCAGTGGTCGTATCTCGCGTGGCTCGCGAGCCGCGGGCAGCTCGAGACGCAGCTTGCCGACCTGCCGGGCGATACCGTCGTGCGGCTGCACGTGATGCTGGCGACGCTGTCGGCACAGTCGATCCTGCTGTTGCTGATCGAGCGCTGCGCGGCGTTCGCGGTGCAGCTCGCGCTGTCGGTGCTGGTCTGGCGCGGCGTGCGTGCCGGCCGCGCGGGCGTATTGCCGCTCGCGATCGTGCTGCATGCGCTGGCGGCCGCACCGGCGTTGCTGTACCAGGTGCGCGTGCTGCCGGCCGGATCGCTCGAGGCCGTGTATTTCGTGCTGGCCGCGATCCTGGTCGCCGTGCTGGTGAAGACGTGCCGGTCGCCGCGCGCGGCGGCCTGACGGGAGAGGCGGAATGGACGACTATCTGATCGAATGCGCAAGCGCCGAATTCGACGCGCTCGCGCGCGTGATCTGCGATCTCTTTCCGGAGCAGACGCGTTTTGCCGAAAGCAGCGACGAACGCGGGCGCTTCCTGTCCGTGCAGTGGCTCGCGATGCGTTTCGGTTCGACGCCGAAACGGATGACGCTCGATATCCGCATCGTGCCGGCCGCGCTGGCGCGCTATCTGGCGCTCAGGCCGATGCAGCGCGCCCGCAGCCACGCGGTGCTGCATGCGTACACGGAAGCGATGCTGGGCTCGCTCGAGGAGCGGCACGCGGCGGGTGAAGCCGTCGAGCGCACCGCGGAACTCGAACTCGACGAAGACTTTGCGTGAGCGGCGACGCCGGCGCGCGCCGGCACGATGCCGGCGCGGCGCGTGTCACGCGACGCGCGCTTACGCGTCGCGATAAACCTGCGCGAAGCGCTGCGCCTGCACGACGCCATAGTCGCCGGGTGCATATTGCATGACCCAGTCGCCGGCCACGCCGCGCAGCGTGTCGCCGTTTTCCGAGCGGGCGATCGTGAACGGCTCGTCCATGCGACGGGCGAGCACGACGGCCGGCCGGTTCCGGTAGGCGCCCGGCGCGCCGTGCGCGAGCGCCGGATCGGCGGGCAGGTACTTCGCGTCGAAGCGCGCGCGCGACACGACCCAACGGTCGCCGGTCGAGCCGGTGATCAGCGCGTCGCCCGCGACATAGCGGTTCGGGCCTTCGAGGCTCATCAGTTCGCCGTCGGCATCCGCGAATGCGACCGTGACGGTTTCATCCTTCACGACGCGACGGGCCTGCGGGTCGGTACGCAGATCGAGGTGCTTGAGTTCGAGCATGGCAGGGGGGAAGTGCGGGAAAAGCCGGGAGCTTATCCCGAATCCGGCGCGCCGTGTGACGCGCCGGATTCCCGCGGGATGCGCGACGCCGTTCGGCCCGCACGGGCAGTGCGGCGCCGACGGGGCGGACGTCAGGGTTGCGCGGGCGCGCTGGCGGCCGGCGCGGCTGCTGCCTTGCCTTCCTTGCTCGCGGCCTTGCCCTTGCCGCGGTGTTCGCCGCCGTGGTGCAGCCAGCTGCGGAACGTCGTGTCGGCGAGCGCCTTCTGGTCGGCCGGGAAGCGCTCGTAGAGCGGCGCGAATGCGTCGGCGAGCTTTTTCGCGCCGTCCGCGTTCGCCTGCGCGAGTTCCGCGTACTGCTTCATGTCGTCGACCGCGGACACGTCATGGCTTTCCATCCGGGCGCGATAGAGGCGGCCCATCGTGTCGCCGTTCTCGCGCATCGTGTCGGCGAACGTCTTCCATTGCGGTTCCTGCGCCGACGTGATCTTCAACTGGTCGTGCAGGTACTTGATGCGCTGCTCGATGCGCGCTTCGTGGCGCGCCGCACGCTGCTCGGCGCTCGGGGCCGACGACGCCGTTGCCGCTGCCGGAGCGGGCGTCTGCGGTTGCGGCGGGGTTTGCGCGAATGCGCTGGCTGCAACGGCGAGCGTAGCGAGGGTGAGCGAGATCTTCTTCATGGTTGGCTCTCCGGGGTGGTGTCGTGCGAGCGGGCGCGGCGGCCAGTGCCGCGAGCGCGCATCTCGCGTCGCACCTTATTAGTAGCACGTTGAGTGCAGTGCAGCAGCGAAAGCGACACTTGCTTACATCCGATACGAATCGAAATTGAAAGGGACCTGGGGAAGGCCGGTGATCGATGGTGTTCGATCGGCGAGTCGGGCGCCGCGCGCGAACGAGGCGGGGCGATGCGAACGCGTGAGATCCCGTTTGGGCGCACCGGCGTTCGGCGCTATCATCGCGTCACGTTCCATTTCGCCGGCGCGTTGCACGCCGGCCCAGCCTCATGCGTCCTCCTCGCCTCGACCAACTCGACGACCTCGACCGGCAACTCGTCGCGCTGCTGCAAGCGGATGCGCGTGCAAGCGTCGCCGATCTCGCGCGACAGCTCGACGTTGCCCGCACGACGGTCGTCGCGCGCATCGCGCGGCTCGAGCGTACCAACGTGATCGCCGGTTACAGCGTGCGGCTCGGTCAGGACGTGCTCGACGCGAGCATTTACGCATACGTCGGCATCATTCTCACGCCGAAGTTCGGCAAGGACGTGCTGCGCAAGCTCGACCGGATGCCCGAGGTGCAGCTGTTGTGCGCGGTGAGTGGCGAATACGACTATGTCGCGTGGTTGCGTGCCGATTCGCCGGAACGGCTCAACGACCTGCTCGACCAGATCGGCACGCTCGAAGGCGTCGAGCGTACGACGACGTCGATCATTCTGTCGCGCAAGATCGATCGCGGCACGATCGGCGGATGACGCGTCGCATGCGGTGTTGCATGTGACGCCGCGGCGCGATTCGATTCGTCGCGCAGGTTTTTTCCTCCTTTCCCTTCCCTCGATGCCTTGATGCCCGCCGCCTGCGCTCGCCGCGGGGCGGGGCGTTGCCTCGCGCGTCCGCACGCGAGCATCGTTGTGTCGAATGCGTGCCCGGGCGCGCGCAACGATTCATTTGCCCGCCATGTCCCGCCTTGCGGGTTCTTTCCTGTCCGGCCACACGCGTCCACACGCGTCCACACGCGTCGATCGCGGCCCTTCTGCGGCCCGTCGTATACGCGTTTTTTAGATGATTTGGTCGTTGTGACGAAATGTGTAGTCATTTCGTCGAAAGTATCGGTCGTTTCGCATCATTCTTCGTCTTGGAACTGATTTTGCACGTCCCTAAACTGTGTTCATGGCTCGACGCCGTACACCAACACCAAACCCATCATCAGGAGATAAGCGCATGAAAATCGCCATCGTCGGCGCAGGTCTGATCGGCCACACCATTGCTCACATGCTGCGTGAAACGGGCGACTACGAAGTCGTCGCGTTCGACCGTGACGCTGATGCGCTCGCCAAGCTGTCGCGTGAAGGCATCGCGACGCAACGTGTCGATTCGGCCGACGCCAATGCGATCCGTGAAGCCGTGAAGGGCTTCGATGCGCTCGTCAACGCGCTGCCGTACTACCTGGCGGTCAACGTTGCAGCGGCGGCCAAGGCGGCCGGCGTCCATTACTTCGACCTGACCGAAGACGTGCGCGCGACCCACGCGATCCGCGAACTGGCCGACGGTTCGGACCGCGCGTTCATGCCGCAGTGCGGCCTCGCACCGGGCTTCATCGGCATCGCCGCGCACGAGCTCGTGAACGGCTTCAGCGAAGTGCGCGACGTGAAGATGCGCGTCGGCGCGCTGCCCGAGTATCCGACCAACGCGCTGAAGTACAACCTGACGTGGAGCGTCGACGGCCTGATCAACGAATACTGCCAGCCGTGCGAAGCGATCCGCGACGGCCGCAAGCAGTGGGTGCAGCCGCTCGAAGGCCTCGAACATTTCTCGCTCGACGGCACCGAATACGAAGCGTTCAACACGTCGGGCGGCCTGGGCACGCTGTGCGAGACGCTGTCGGGCAAGGTCGAGACGCTCGACTACAAGTCGGTGCGCTATCCGGGCCACCGCGAACTCGTGCAGTTCCTGCTCGAAGACCTGCGACTGTCGAGCGACCGCGACACGCTGAAGTCGATCATGCGCCGCGCGGTGCCGTCGACGAAGCAGGACGTCGTGCTCGTGTTCGTCACGGTGACGGGCGTGAAGGACGGCCAGCTCGTGCAGGACGTGTTCACCCGCAAGATCTTCGCGAAGGACGTGTGCGGGATGCACATGAGCGCCATCCAGATCACGACGGCCGGCGCGATGTGCGCGGTGCTGGATCTGTTCCGCGAAAAGAAGCTGCCGCAAAGCGGTTTCATCCCGCAGGAAAAGGTGTCGCTGAAGGCGTTCCTCGCGAACCGCTTCGGCAAGCTGTACGAAGGCGGCACGATGGAGCGCGTGCACGAAGTCGCCTGACGATCGGTCCCAGGCACGAGGGCCGTGCGACGCCGGGAGCGCAACAGCGCTTCCGGCGTTTTTTTTGACGAGCGCGTCGAAGCCCTTCACGGCTTCACGGATCGCATTGGCGTCGGCCGAATCGACACGTTGCGTCGCGATGCCTTCACGCGACATGGTGAAGCGACGAGGAGCAGGGCGGTGCGCGCCGCTCAGGCGGGCAGCGGCGGGACGATCGTTGCCGCCGGCGGGGGCGGCACGATGCGGTACAGCAGCGCATCGATGTCCGCGTCGGACGGTGCGGTGTTGTCGAACATCACGATGCCGTCGCATTCGTGGCCGGTCGGCACGAAGCGGCGTTGCCGGTATTCGTCCCAGTGCGCGAGCTTGTACGCGTCGTTCGGATTGCCGCGCGCGACGATCCGCTGGTGCGCGACGTCTTCCGAGGTGTGGACCCACACGACCGTCAGCGCGACGTCCGGCCCGATGCCGAGCCACGTGCGGTCGAGGATGCGCCGGTCACGCACTTCGCGCGACAGCGGGCCGACCACGAGCGCGCCGATGCCGAGCGCGAGGTTCTCGCGGGCCGTGTCGAGCAGGCCCTGGTATTCGGGATCGCGCAGATGCTTCAGGTAGAGCGGGCTGTCGCGGTCGTTCGGATCGGAGGTGAGGGCGCCCATCGCGGCCGAGCTGTAGCGGCCGTAGAGCGTGTCCTTGTCGAGCAGGCAGAAGGCTTCGCCGGTCGCGCGCATCAGCGGCCCGATCAGCCGCTTCGCGAGCGTGGTCTTGCCGGTGCCGGCATGACCGCAGAAGAACACCAGGTGCGTCACGAATACCGGCTCCCCGAATCCGTGCGCGGTGCGGCGGTGCGCTTGCCGTCGCGCGAGAACACTTCCGCTTCAAGCCACATCGCGTTGATGATGCCGAAGCCGAGCGCCACGCCGATGCCGAGTATCCACGAGAAATACCACATGGGTCTGTCTCCTTGAAGGTTGGGCGGCACGGCCGTGCCGTGCACTTGTCGAAGCGATGCCGTGCGCGAGCCGCGGCGCACGCAATCCGATCATGACCAATATCGGCGTGCCGCGCAAGCCGGGCCGCCCGCGCGGCAACCCGGTAAACTGGTGCGATAACGGCAACATGACGGACATCATGCTCATCAACTGTGCTGCATACCAGGACGGCCGCAAGCTGGCCGATATCGATATCGACGCCATCAGCGAATACGTGTCGAAACCCGAGTGTTTCGTATGGGTCGCGCTGAAGGATCCGACGCCGGACGAGATCGACCTGATGGGCGAGGAATTCGGGCTGCACGAGCTCGCGCTCGAGGATGCCCGCAAGGGGCATCAGCGGCCGAAGATCGAGGAGTACGGCGATTCGCTGTTCGCGGTGCTGCACACGGTCGAGCTCGACCACGACGGCGAATTCAATGTCGGCGAGCTGAACGTGTTCGTCGGCCCGAACTACGTGCTGTCGATCCGCAACCATACCGAACAGGACTTCCGCGCGGTGCGCAAGCGCTGCGAGCGCGAGCCGCATCTGCTGCAGGAAGGGTCGGCGTTCGTGTTCTATGCGTTGATGGACCAGGTCGTCGACCGCTATTTCCCGATCCTCGAGACGCTCGGCAACGAGCTCGAGGAACTCGAGGACCGCATCTTCACCAAGGCCACGCCCGCGTCGTCGCGCGCGATCATCGAGGATCTCTATTCGCTGAAACGCCGGCTCGTGATGCTGCACCAGCACACGGCGCCGCTGATCGAGCCGCTCGCGAAGCTCACCGGCGGACGCATTCCGCAGGTCTGCAGCGGGATGGAGCATTACTTCCGCGACGTGTACGACCACCTGCAGCGGATCGTGAAGACGATCGAAGGGCGGCGCGAGATGGTCGTGACCGCGATCCAGGTCAATCTCGGGATGATCTCGCTTGCGGAGAACGAGGTGACCAAGCGGCTCGGCTCGTTCGCCGCGCTGTTCGCGATACCGACGATGATTGCCGGCATCTACGGGATGAACTTCGCGAACATGCCCGAACTGCACCTCAAGTACGGCTTCTACGGCTGCATCGGCGTGATGGTCGTAGCCGATCTCGCGTTGTGGTGGCGCTTCAAGCGGGCGGGGTGGCTGTAGCCGTGGCCCCGTGCACCGTCAGCGCGGAGCGTGCTTGCCGACCACGACGCGCCACGGACGCACGCGCCAGGACTTGACGAGGCCGTTTTGCACGTAGGGATCGGCGCGCGCGAACGATTCGGCGGCTTCCGGCGAATCGCCTTCGAACACGAGCACGGCCTGGTCGGCCGGATCCTGCAACGCGCCGGCGAGCACGAGTTCGCCGCGTTCGGTTGCCGCCCGCGCGAGTGCGAGGTGCTCGGCGCGGTACTGTTCGCGCCGGGACAGGTAATCGTCGACGAGTTCGTAGATCAGCTGGTAATGCATGGTCGCTCCCGGAATCGGCCGCCGCGGGATGGCGGGTGTTGGCTCAGTATAGGGCGAGGTTCTGTCTTTGTCGGCGCGGTTTGCGGTGGCCTCGTTGGTGCGTGGCCCGCCGATGGCGACGGTTTTCAGGTCTCGACGTTCTTCCTTAAAATGCAACTAACGGTCTGGCGCAGATCCGCCATCACATGTGGTGGGGTCCTCGTACGGGAACCGTTACCGCCCGTTGCGTCTCGTTGTGTCTTCAGGAAAGGCGGGGGCAGGCAGACATGTTCCATGCGGATTCCGGGCCCGGATTGCGCGCGCCGGAAAAAGGGGGCCGAAGCCGGGGCGAGCGTCGGTGCGGGCGTCGTGCGAGGGCGTTTCCATTGGCCGCAATGCGACCTATGCTGAACAAACCCGGAGCGAACTTCGTTCGTCCGATTCGTCCAGAGAGGTGTGCCATGCCTGTATCAGCCACCCTGCAGGATTGCCTGCGCCAGAAGTCATCGCGGTACGAAGTCGTGTACCACCCGTATAGCCATACCAGCATGGAGACGGCCGCCGCCGCGCATATCCCCGGCGATCGCCTCGCGAAAACCGTGCTGCTCGAGGACGACGAAGGCTACGTCGCCGCCGTGCTGCCGACGTCGCACGCGGTGCGGCTGTCGGACCTCTGGGTCAAGACCGGCCGCCATCTCGTGCTCGCCAGGGAAATCGAACTGCGCGAACTCTTCAAGGATTGCGACCTGGGCGCGTTGCCGCCGGTGTGCATGGCGTACGGGATGAAGACGTTCCTCGAGGAACATCTCGCGCAGCAGCCGGAAGTGTATTTCGAGGCCGGCGACCACGAAGCGCTGATCCACATGATGCAGGATGAATTCCTGTCGCTGATGGAGACGGCCGAGCGCGCGCATTTCTCGCACAAGATGCAGGGGATGTGGTTGTCCTGATCGTCCTGTTGCGGGCGGTTTGCGGTGGCTGGAGACGGCGTCTGGCGGGCGGCCGTCGGGGGCATTGCGTGCCGCAGGTTTTTGCTGAGGCGGGGTTCACGCTGCAAGAAAGGTGGCTGCGCGTGACTGGTGAGGAAGGAGGCCGGTGGTGTGCGGCGGGGATTTCAGGGGCGTTTTCGGGTGAATTTCATATTTGACATAATCTCAATTATCGATATGACTGGTTGTAGTAGCTTTTTAGAAATGTCGTGTTCTGGCTACTTAGAAATGTCGTGTTTTGACCTCGGTATGCTGGCCGGTTCTTTGCGGGACCACGGAGCCGGCCATGTATCCAGGTGCATTGGTGACACTGAACATGCGAGAACTCGACCGTCTGAAGGTAATCCAGGCCGTGGTGGACATGGGACTCAAGCCCGGACGCGCGGCCGAACGACTGGGCGTGACCGTGCGTCAGCTCCAGCGTCTGGTGGATCGTTACCGTGAGTCTGGCGCCGCCGGACTGGCTTCGCGCAAGCGTGGGCGTCCCGGTAATCGGCGGCTGGACGCTGATCTGGCCGATCGAGCACTGTCGATCATCCGTGATCGCTACGCCGATTTCGGGCCGACGCTGGCTTGCGAGAAGCTGTGGGAATGCCACGCATTACCCGGAGTTGCTTTCCGGCCGGACGCGCCGTTGCGGGTTCACATCGACGCCCCGGGCGAGACCGTCATCGCCCGGAGCGCACCGGCCTACGTCGTCACGCTGGCGCTGGGTTCGAGCGCAGAGTGGTTTTCCCCTGCCCCGGGACGGATCTTGAACCAGATCGAGTACATGGCCGGCAGAAACACCAACGTCAGAACCGTTCCGGCGAATGTTCCTCCGATAAGCGTATAAGCCAGCGTGCCCCAGAACACGGAATGGGTAAGCGGAATGAACGCAAGCATCGCGGCGACCGCAGTCAGGATCACGGGCCGCGAGCGCTGCAGCGTTGCCTCCACCACCGCATCGAACGGCGTCATGCCCGCGCGCGCATTCTCTTCGATCTGGCCGATCAGGATCAGCGTGTTGCGCATCAGGATGCCTGAGAGCGCAATGAGTCCCACCAATGCGTTGATGCCGAAGGCCTGATTGAACAGCAGGAGTGTCGGCACCACACCGATCAAACCCAGCGGACTGGTCGCGAACACCATCATCGTGGCGGAAATCGAGCGGGTCTGAAAAATGATGATGAGCAGCGTCAGCGCGATCATGATCGGGAACAGCGGCGCGAGCGCAGTTGTCGCTTTGTTGGCCTCCTCGATGGAGCCGGCCTCCTCGATCCGGTAGCCGCCCGGCAGCTTCGCGATGATGGGCTGAAGCTGCGCGAGCATCGCGGTCGACACATCGGGCGGCTGCAACCCTTCGGCGATATCGCCGCGCACGGTGATCGTCGGCGTTCGGTCGCGCCGGCGCAGGATCGGATCCTCCATGCGGATGTCGACTTTGCCGACCTGCGAGAGCGGCACCCGCTGCCCTGCGGCGCCGATCAGCGTGAATCCGTCGATCCGTTGCGGGTCGAGCCGGATGTCGCCCGCCGAACGCGCGACGAGCTCCACGGAACGAATGTCCTCGCGCACGTGCGTGACGGGAATGCCGGTCAGCAGGAATTGCAGTTGCTGCGCGACCGAGCTGGACGTCAGTCCAAACGCCCCGAGCCGATTTTGATCGAGCGTGAAATGCACGGTGGGAACGCGCGGCCCCCAGTCGGCGTTCACCGTTCGCATCATCGGGCTGGCGTTCATGGTCCGTTCGACCTGTGCGGCGATGGTGCGCAACGTCTGGGCGTCCGGGCCCATGACCCTGAACGCAACGGGGTAAGGCGAGTAAGGGCCGAACACCAGCTGCGTGACGCGAACCTGCGCTCCGGGCACCAACCCTTCGGCGATGACCTTGCGCAGACGGAATTTGAGCGCTTCCCGTTGTCGCTCGTCATTCGTGCGGATCACGATCTTCGAGAAGGACGAATCCGGCAACTCCGGAGACATGGCCAGATAGAAGCGCGGAGCGCCCTGCCCGATGTACGAGGTCACGATCTGCGCTTCCGGCTGCTTCGCGAGCCATGCCTCGACCTTTTCCGTTGCCGACGCGGTCTGCTCGATCGAAGTCCCATAGGGCATCTGCACTTCGACGAGCACTTCCGGGCGATCGGAAGTCGGGAAGAATTGCTTCTTCACGAGCCCCATGCCCATCACGGCGACCACGAACGATGCCACCACGATCCCGGCGACCATCCACTTGCGCGCGACCACGCGCCCGAGGAAGCGGCGAAAGCGCCGGTAGTTCGGCGTGTTGTAGATCGCCTCGTGGCCGCCTTCGATTACGGCGATGTCGGGTAACAGCTTGACGCCGAGGTACGGTGTGAAGACGACGGCCACGATCCACGAGGTGACCAGCGCGATGCCGACGATCCAGAACATGTTGCTGGTGTATTCGCCGGCCGTCGAGCGCGCAAAGCCATTCGGCATGAAGCCGACAGCCGTGACCAGCGTGCCCGACAGCATCGGTGCGGCCGTGTGGCTCCACGCGTAAGCTGATGCCTGGACGCGGCTATAGCCCTCCTCCATTTTCACGACCATCATTTCGATGGCGATGATCGCGTCGTCGACGAGCAGGCCGAGCGCGAGAATCAGCGAACCGAGCGTGATGCGGTCGAAGCTCTTGCCCGTTGCGGCCATGACGACGAAGACGCCCGCGAGTGTCAGCGGCACCGCCGCCGACACGACGATGCCGACACGCCATCCCATGCTCGCGAAGCTCACGACCATCACCACGAGCAGCGCGACAAAGAACTTCACCATGAATTCGTCGATGGCCGAATGGATGTTGACGGCCTGGTCGGTCACTTTCGTGAGGCTCACGCCCAGCGGCAGCCCGGCATTGATCGATGCGACTTCCGTGTCGAGCGCCTTGCCGAGATTGAGCCCGTTCCAGCCGTCCCGCATCACGACGCCGAGGAGCAACGCCGGTTCGCCTTTGTTGCGAATCTGGAACGTGGCCGGGTCTTCGTAACCGCGTTCGACGGTCGCCACATCGGAGAGCTTCAGTGTGCGGCCCTGAACGACGATTGGCGTGTCACGGATGGTCTGCAGCTTGTCGAAGGCGCCTTCGACACGAATGAAGACCTGCGCGCCCGCCGTATCGATCGAACCAGCCGGCGTGAGAACGTTCTGGTTGTTCAGCGCGGCAAAGATCTCCTGCGGCGTCACGCCGAGCGTCGCGAGCCGGTCGTGCGAAAACGACACGTAGATCCGTTCCGCCTGCTCGCCGATGATGTTCACCTTCTTGACGCCCGGCACATGAAGAAGCCGCTGGCGCAATCCCTCGGCGTCGCGCACCAGCAATCGTTGCGGCTCGCCTTTCGCCTTGAGCGCGAACAGCGCGAACGTTACGTCGGAATACTCATCATTGACGAGCGGGCCGATCACCCCGGGCGGCAGGTTGCCCGCTTCATCGTGCAGCTTCTTGCGCGCCTGATAGAACTCCTCGGGCACGTCCGCGGGCGGCGTACTGTCGAGCAAGGTCACGGTGGTGAAGGCCAGCCCCGGACGCGTATAGGTCTCGGTCCGGTCGTACCAGCGCAGCTCCTGCATGCGCTTTTCGAGCGGCTCGGCCACCTGGTCCTGCATTTCCTGCGCGGTCGCGCCGGGCCATGCCGTAATGACCGTCATCGACTTGACGGTGAATGGCGGATCTTCGGCCCGCCCCAGTTTCAGGAAGGCAATCACGCCGGCGATCGAAATCAGGATGATCAGAAACAGCGTGACCGAGCGCTCCCGCACCGCAAGAGCCGACAAATTGAAGCCGCTCATTGCGCGGCTCCTTGCGTGGAGACGGATGCCGCGGCCAGCTTGTCGTTGGCGAGACGCACGCGCTCTCCGTCGTGCAGCAACTGGGCACCGAGCGCGACGACCTGGTCGCCTTCGCGAAGATCGCCAGTCACCGTCGCACTGTCGTCGCTCAATGCGGTGACACGAACCTTGTGCCAGGTCACACGCGATTGAGATCGATCGACGGTCCAGACGCCGGTGCCGGTGCCCGTGCCCGGATCGAACAAGGCGCCGACCGGCACCACCATGCCGGCCTGTGTCTGGCCGGCATCGCCGGCGAGATCGATGGTCACGGTCGCGCCGAGCGGTGCATTCGAGAGCGCGCCCTCGAGGACGTATCTCGCCTCGTAGGTCCGTGTCAGCCGATCGGCAGAATCGGAGAGCTGGCGCAGGACGGCGGGAACGGGCTTCTGGTCCGCGCCGTAAAGCGTCGCCGCGGCAATCGAGCCGGACGCGGGACGCAGCGTCTCGGGAAGCTGGACGACGGCCTCGCGGGGGCCGGCATGCGCGAGCCGCACGACGATTTGTCCCGGCGCGACGACCTGGCCCGGCTCCGCCAGCGTCTCGACCACCACGCCGTCGGCGTCCGCCATGACGACGGCGTATCCGGAAGCATTGTTGGCGAGCACGGCCTGCGCCTGCGCTGCGACGAGCTGGGCCCTGGCGGAATCGGCGGCCGCCTTGAGCTGGTCGTAGGTCGATGCCGACACCGCGCCCGCCCCGACGAGATCCCGATACCGCGCCTCGTCGGCAGCCGTCTGCGTCGCGCGCGCCTGCGCAGCGTCCACGAGTTTCTGCTGCGCACGGGCCTGCAGCCCCAGATCGATCGGATCGATGCGCATCAGGGGCTGGCCGCGCTTGACCGTTTGGCCCGCGTCGACCAGTCGCTCGATGACTTTACCCTGAACGCGGAAACCGAGATCGCTCTGAACGCGGGCGCCCACGACACCCGAAAACGACCGGCTCGCACCCGCCGCACCGTGAACGGCGCTTGTACGGACCAGTGGCGCCTCGGTACGCGGATCAGCAGCCGGATGCTCGCCGCATGCTGCGAGCGCAAGCGAAGCCAGGCCCAATGTGTAGACAAGACGATGGCGCCGGAACATGAGATCCCCTCTCGCAAAGAACAGGAGACCTCATTCTGATACCGGTGACTAAATCAGTCAATAGTCACAGCGAGATTCATGGAGCAAGACTTCTGAGTACCAGGCTCGCGAGTTGGGCCGTCGCCTCTTCCGCGCCATCGAGGTTGTACTGCAGCAGCAAGGGATTGAAGTAAGGCTTCATCACCAGAAAGATCGCGTTCACCGCCTCGTCCGGCGGCGTCTTGCGTTCGAATTCGCCGGTTTCTCGTCCGAGCCGCAGGATATCGGCGATGAGTTGCCGGATCTGGTCCTCATAACTCTGGACAGATGGCCAGAGCGATTCGGCCGACACGGCGGCAATATCGTAGAGCTTGCGATCCTGGAAGAAAAGCTGGCCTCCGGTTGAAAGTAAGGTCTTGAACATGCAGCGAAATTTTTCCGTCGCACTGTGCGCGCCGTCGATGTTTTCCCTGACTGCGGCGATCATCGCGGCGAGGCGATTGGCGCAGATGACCTGACCGATCGCCTGTTTGGAGTCGAAAAACTTGTAAATATAGGCTTTTGAAAACCCGATTTCCTTCGCGAGATCGGAGACCGTGGTTTTTTCGTAGCCGTAACGGCTGAAGTATTCCGTCGCGGCGTCGACGATCTGGGCGCGAACTTCGTGGTCCGAGGGGCCACGGGACGAAGAGGTGGAGGGAGTCGGTTTGTTCATGCCTCAAGCTTAGTCCGACGCTCGTCAGTTGACAACGTGTGACCATATTGTATATTGGTCACTATATTTCCCCTCCCGTTGTCGCTCCCGAGATGATCATGCCCTTGCGCCGTCCACTTGTTCTCCTGACTAGCGTCGCCGCCCTTTCGGCGTGCGCCGTGGGTCCCG
The DNA here is from genome assembly GCF_003853805.1 of Burkholderia sp. Bp8994. Taxonomy (NCBI): domain Bacteria; kingdom Pseudomonadati; phylum Pseudomonadota; class Betaproteobacteria; order Burkholderiales; family Burkholderiaceae; genus Burkholderia; species Burkholderia sp. Bp8994. The sequence continues at coordinate 141,301 of NZ_QTQH01000013.1, read as the reverse complement.
ACTACCGCCGCCCGGATGCGCCGCTGGCGCAGCACTACATGACCCAGCCGCCCGCCCGCGCGGCAAAGGCGCCGGTTGCCGATCTGTCCGCATGGTGGGAAAGCTTCAACGACCCGCTGCTCACGCATTACGTTTCGCTGGCGCTGGCCCAGAACCTGGACCTGGCCCAGGCCGTCGCGCAAATCACTCAGGCGCGCGCGCGCCTCGGCACGGCCAACGCGGCGCTCCTGCCGTCGGCCTCGGTTTCCGCGTCGGCGGCACGAGCCTATCAGTCTGTCGATACGCCGTTGGGGCGATTGCTCAACGCCACGCCGGGGTACGAGCGCTGGGGCACCGCGTACGAAACCAACCTGGAGGCCGGTTGGGAGATCGACATTTTTGGCGGTCTGCGCCGTCAGCGTGAAGCCGCGCTCGCCGATTACTCGGCAACGCAGGCGGCGGCAGTTGCCACCCGGCTTGCCGTCGCGGCCCAGACTGCCGATATCTACGTCACGATCCGGGGGCTCCAGGCCCGTCTGGATATCGCGACCCGGCAGGTGCAGACGCAGCAGGCGCTTCTCGCAGACGTGAAACTCCTGTATTCGAAGGGCGCGGCAGCCGACTATCAGGTTCAGCAGGCGCAAGGTGCGCTCGACCAGGTGCAGGCCAGCGTGCCCGTCCTCCTCGCGGCGCTTGATGCGGCGTCGAACGCCCTCGACGTGATGCTCGGTACACCTCCTGGCACGCACCGGGCAGAGCTGGGCTCGCCTTCCCCGATCCCCGTCGCGCCGGCGCTCGCGGAAATGGGCACGCCAGCCGATCTGCTGCAAAGACGTCCCGATCTGATCGCCGCCGAACGTCACCTCGCCGCCGCCAATGCGCGCATCGGCGCTGCGATCGGCGAGTACTACCCGACGGTCTCGCTGAACGCCTTCCTCGGCAGCGCGACCTCGGCCGCCGCCGGTACGTTGTTCTCGGGCGGCGCCAACCAGGCGGCCGGCCTCGTCGGGCTGCGCTGGCGACTGTTCGATTTCGCCCGCATCAGTGCCGATGTCGACGCGGCGAAAGGCGCCGACGCGCAAGCGCTCGCGGCCTATCGGCAGGCCGTGCTCCGCGCCTCCGAGGACGTCGAAAACTCGCTCTCGTCATTGGTGAATCGAGAGGCGCAGGCTGCCACGCTGTCGCATGCCGAGTCGTCGTTTTCCCGCGCCAAGGATTCCTCGATGACCGCGTACCGCAGCGGTGCAGCGAGTTTCATCGACGTATTGCACGCCAACGAGACGCTGCTCCAGGCCGCCGACGCGCGTGCACAGGCACAGACGGAATCCGCTCGTGCAGCGATCTCGACGTTCAAGGCGCTCGGCGGCGGCTGGGACCCGGCATCGCACGATGCGCAGACGTCGTTGAGCTCACGCTGACGCCACCGCCCTGCACTGGCGCGCGCAATGGAGCCTGCGCACGTTCCTGGTTCGCGCAATAGCGCACCGCACCATTGACGTGCGCGTCGCGCCCGCAATCGGAGAGCGTCTCGCGCATCACGACACCAGTCGCGCGCCAGTCATCGAATTGCGCTAAATTGGGCCTGTTTTCATTTGAACCCGCCGTCGGGTAAAGGCACACGACGCCTGTACGGGCGCACTCCAAGGCGCGATGAATGAACGATAGGAATCACGTCGATTTCGGGCAACCCGTTGCAGACGACGCCCTCGCCAAACGGTTTCTACTGCGAGATGCGCCCACCGTGCGGGCCGGCGTTTTCTCCCACGGGCAGCCTATCTCGTTCACACGGTTGACGAACCCCCGGCCTCAACCGGGGCGCTCGCTCACGCCGCAACCGGAGGAAGCCTTTGTCTTTCAGATGCCGCTGATACTGAGCCCCGATCCCGGCCTCCGTTATTCAGGCGGTAACCTCGATGCTTCCGCGTCGTGCAGTCCCGGCAGTTGCTTTCTGCTCGACCTGCGCTCGAGCCCGACGCGCCGTCTCGACATGCCGTTCGATACCATGCGGCTCTATCTGGCCCAGAGCGCGATCGAGGAATTCACCGATCAAAAGCGGCGCCGGCGCATAGGCGGACTCGTGCAGCCGCATCTCGGCGCCAGCGACCCGGTGCTGTTCAGTCTTTCGCATACGCTGCAGGCGGTCCTGCAGCATCCCGACCTGACGAGTGCGCTGTTCATCGATTACCTCGCGCTGGCGTTTTGCGAACACGTCGTCACACGATATGGCCGAGCCGATCCGGCGCTCCGGCCGCGCCGCTCGGGACTCGCTCCGTGGCAGATGCGGCGCATCGAAGATTATTTCGCGTCCCACCTGCACGACAATCCTTCGATTGCCGATCTCGCGCGCGAGTGCAATCTCTCCACCAGCTATTTCGGTGAAGCCTTCAAGCAGACGACCGGCAGCACACCCCATCAGTGGCTGCTCAAGCGCCGCATCGAGCGCGCGAAATCGCTGTTGCGGGAAACAGATGCGAGCCTGGCCAGCATCGCATCGGACTGCGGATTTTTCGACCAGAGTCATTTTTCGCGCGTGTTCTCGCGCCTCGAAGGGTGCGGGCCGAAAGACTGGGCGCAGCGGAACCGATAGCGCCGGACAGGTGCGAACGTCGTTATCGGCGCTTGCGCGCCCGCTCGATATGCGTCGACGCGCGACGCACCACCGCCTCTGATCCGAGTTCAACCACTGCCCCGGTGTCCGACGGCCGTCCGCGATTCGTCCATCGAATCGTTGTTTTATACAAGATCGTTCTGGCACCCGACAGGTACGCTTCTCTCACATCGACTCGTCGATGCCTGCGCGGCTCGTCACGGATCGAGCGGGTGGCCGTCGCGGTATGGCCGTTTCTTTTTCACCGCACCCGCCGGGATAGCACGCTGATTTGCCCGTAAAGTTTCGCGCGGCCGCCAGCCTGGAACGGTATGGCGCTGCGCCGGTCCGCCCAACCCTCCTGGAGTCGAGGCATGAAAAACCGCGATACGTCTACGCGTCTTGATCACGCAACGGGCGCGCCCGTTGCCGACAATCTGAACATCGAAACGGCCGGCCCGCGCGGCCCCGCGCTGCTGCAGGATATCTGGCTGATCGAGAAACTCGCGCACTTCGACCGCGAGGTGATTCCCGAACGACGCATGCACGCCAAAGGATCGGGCGCGCACGGCGTATTCACGGTAACGCACGACATCACGCGCTACACCAAGGCAAAACTCTTTTCGGAAATCGGCAAGGCAACGCCCGTATTCATGCGCTTTTCGACGGTCGCCGGCGAGCGCGGCGCCGCCGATGCCGAGCGCGATATCCGCGGCTTCGCGGTGAAGTTCTATACGGAAGAAGGAAACTGGGACATCGTGGGCAATAACACGCCCGTGTTCTTCTTCCGTGATCCGCTGCGTTTTCCCGATCTCAACCACGCGATCAAGCGCGACCCGCGCACGGGACTGCGCAGCGCAAACAGCAACTGGGATTTCTGGACGCTTTTGCCGGAGGCGCTTCACCAGGTCACGATCGTCATGAGCGACAGGGGCATTCCGCGCAGCTATCGCCACATGCATGGTTTCGGCAGCCATACGTTCAGCCTGGTCGATGCCGACAATCGGCGGACGTGGGTAAAGTTTCACTTCCGTACGCAGCAAGGCATCGCGAATCTGACGGACGACGAAGCCGAACAGCTCGTGGGCAAGGACCGCGAAACGCATGGCCGCGATCTTTACGAAAGCATCGAGCGCGGCGACTTCCCGCGCTGGACACTCTTCATTCAGGTGATGAACGACGACGAGGCCAGGTCTCTGCCGTTCAATCCGTTCGACCTGACCAAGGTCTGGCCGAAAAGCGATTTCCCGTTGATCGAGGTCGGCGTACTCGAATTGAACCGCAACCCGGGCAATTATTTCGCCGAGGTCGAGCAGGCGGCCTTCTCGCCCGCGAACGTCGTGCCCGGCATCGGCTTTTCGCCGGACAAGATGCTGCAGGCACGTCTGTTCTCTTACGGCGACACGCAACGGTATCGGCTGGGCGTGAACTTCAATCACATTCCCGTCAATGCGCCGAAGTGCCCCTTCCACAGCTACCACCGCGACGGCGCCATGCGCACCGACGACAACCTCGGCGGCACGCCTTCTTACTATCCGAACAGTTCCGGCGAGTGGGAAGTGCGGCCCGATCTTCACGAGCCGCCGCTGAGAATCGAAGGCGACGCCGCGCATTGGGACCACCGCGTGGACGTCGATCACTTCGCGCAGCCGGGAAACCTGTTTCGCCTGATGAGTCAGGCGCAGCAACAATTGCTGTTCGACAACACCGCACGCCAGATGGCCTCCGTTCAGGCGCATATCCAGGAACGCCACATCCTCAATTGCACGAAGGCCGACCCCGAGTACGGCGCGGGTGTTCGCGAGGCCCTGGCAAGAATCGGGGCGACGACTGCAGCCAAGTAGCCAGCCATTCGCGTGCGGCGTCCGCCACGACGCCGGCGTCCGCTCACATTTCGATGGAGGACCGTCATGTCAGAGTTCATTCAGGATGTCGCGGTGCCCGACAGTCAGCTTGCGCGGGAAATTACCGAGTTCGTGCGCGACACGTCCACCCCGCTGCTCTTTCATCATTCGAGCCGCGTATATTTGTTCGGTGCGCTGGAGGGTGTGCGCCGCGGCCTGAAATTCGATCCGGAACTGTTGTACGCCGGTGCCATGTTTCATGACGTCGGCCTCACCGGAGCGTACAGCAGCGCCACCGAACGCTTCGAAGTCGACGGGGCCAATGCGGCCCGCGACTTTCTCTCGGGCCGGGGCATCGACGCGGCCGACATCGATCTCGTCTGGACGGCGATTGCGCTGCACACCACGCCCGGCATTCCGCGCCATATGCACCCGGTCGTCGCGCTGGTGACCGCCGGGGTCGAGATGGATGTGCTCGGACTGTCGTACCACGCGTTCACGCACGAGGAGCGCGAAGCCGTGACGCATGCGCATCCCCGCCCGCCGCACTTCAAGGAAGAGATCATTCAGGCGTTCTACGACGGCATCAGGCACAAGCCGGAAACCACGTTCGGCAACGTGAAAGCCGACGTGATCGCCGACAAGGAGCCTCATTTCCATCGGGGGAATTTCTGTTCCGTCATCCGCAATTCGGCATGGCCGGGTTGAAGGTGCCGTGTCCCGCGCATCGATGCCCGGCCAGTCGCGCCGCGCCACCCGATCGCGATCGTACGCAGGTCCGCATAGGCAGAAAACACCGGCGATCGCATTGGGCGAGACGGCATGCCGGTGTCCATCAACGGAATCATTCACACTGAGGTGAACATCATGGGCAAGCTTGCACGGAAAGTGGCCGTCGTAACCGGTGCGTCGAAGGGTATCGGTGCCGCCATCGCCAAGGCGCTCGCGGCAGAGGGCGCGTCGATCGTAGTGAACTACGCAAGCAGCAAGACGGGCGCGGATGACGTCGTGTCCGCCATCACCACGGCCGGAGGAAAAGCGGTTGCCGTCGGAGGTGACGTGTCGAAGGCTGCCGATGCAAAAGGCATCGTCGATGCGGCGATCGAAACGTACGGCCGCCTCGACATCCTCGTCAACAACTCGGGCGTCTACGAGTTCGCCCCGATCGAGGCGTTCACGGAAGCGCAATACCGCAGGCAGTTCGACATCAACGTGCTCGGCGTGCTGCTCACCACACAGGCCGCCGTCCAGCACCTGGGCGAAGGCGCCAGCATCATCAATGTCAGTTCGGTCGTCTCGACGCTCACACCGGCGACGACTGCCGTCTACAGCGGCACGAAAGGCGCGGTGGATTCCATCACCGGCGCGCTCGCCCGTGAACTCGGGCCGCGAGGCATTCGCGTGAATACGATCAATCCCGGCGTGATCGTGACCGAAGGCGCGCAAAGCGCCGGGGTGATCGGATCGGAGTTCGAGAGTTCCGCGGTCAGCCAGACGCCGCTCGGGCGCGTGGGCAGACCGGACGACGTTGCGTCGATTGCGGTTTTCCTCGCGTCCGACGACGCAAAGTGGCTGACGGGCGAGCATATCGTCGCCAGTGGCGGCATGCGATGACGCAGGTTCGCGAAACCGCGCACGCAGGTCGGCCTCAAAATCGACGAAACAAGCGTGACGGTCGTTCTGGATTTCTCACGCGTCAGTGCGTCGTCACGTCCAGTTGAAGCGTGACGACCGAAGTTACCGACACGAAACGTCGACGCCCGTACTTTGCAAGTGTGACCTGCATTCGCGGGTCACCTCCCTCTCCCGCTTTTCACGCGTTTTTCGTTCGTTGAACGGTGCGTGGCCGCGGATCGGCGTCAGCACGATCGCACACGCCGGGTTCACGCCGACGTCGCCTTTGACGCTTATCCAATGGCGATCATGAAGCTATGGAAAACACTCCAGGTACCGACGATGTCACGAACGGCATCAGCGACCGGCATCGCTGGGACAGGATTCTCGACGCCCTGCGATCGCCTCCGGCCGCACCGCCCTTTCCGGGAGTGGATGAGCGTGCGTGCATGAGCCACTCAAACCTGGAGGCCGTCCGCATCGTGATTCTCGAGCGCCCGTCAACCGACACCGTTCTCATCTCGTAGAGCAGCTCGACGGCGTGTCGATATGGCGAACAGACCTGGCGGAGAGTTGTTGCCCGAGAGGACGGGGTTTGCATTCTGACGGGCGACTCGATTGCCCGGGGGGATTCGGTCTTTCGTCCAAAGCGCACGCGGAATGCGATGTGCAGCAACTCGATGGCGATGATCAAGGCGTCGTCCATCGATCTGCCGCGGTATCGGGTCGGTCAGACATCGGCCAGGTTGGGCGCGGAACCCAAGCCCTCGACGCCAGACCGGCTCGGAGATCGGCACGCAGATGCTCTCCCCGATCTCGAACCGCACCTTGCCCGACTGTTCTCCGAGGCTTGAGTCGGAGGCCGACGTAGGCGAGAAAAAGGAGACGTACGGACCGTTGCGGTGATTGCAGTTCGATTCGATGCGCCAGCAGATGAGCAAGCCTGGGCCGCGGACGGAACAGGAAGCGTATGCAGGTCAGGTCAGACGCGTTTTCGTACTCGCCGGTTTCGATTCATATCGATGCTATTGTGATAAGAAAAGTTATCCGGACAGATCCGATAAGCCATCGAAGTACCCGGCGCGTCCGGGCACGCCATCGCGCGGCATTGACAGCACTTCCTCGCACGAATCCCGGATTTCACGGCGATTCGACGCGCGGTGTCGCCCGCGATTGCTGCTTCGTTCGCAGCCGCGTCGATTCCCCTTCCGCCGCAACGATCGCCGTCGCGGCCGCCCCGTTCTTTCCCGCATTTGTTCCCGCGACGCAAGACTGTTGGTCCACGGTGGGTGTTCGAACTCCGGCGCGACGCGCCTAAAGTCTGGTCCATCGGATTCATCGATCCGGTCGGCACCGAAGCCGAAAACCAGTCACCTGTCGAGGCATATCATGAGCACATCCAAAGTCATCATCGTCACCGGCGCATCGCAAGGCATCGGCGCGGAGACGGTCAACGCATTCCGCGCCCAGGGCCATCGGGTGGTCGCGACGTCCCGTTCGATCGGCGCGTCGGACGATCCCGGCCTGGTCACCGTCGCGGGCGACATCGGCGACCCGGCCGTCGCGCGGCGCGTGGTCGATACCGCACTCGAGCGCTTCGGCCGGGTCGACACGCTCGTCAACAACGCCGGCGTGTTCATCGCGAAGCCGTTCACGCAATACACCGCCGACGACTATGCGGCCATCACCCGCGTGAACCTGGACGGTTTCTTCCACGTCACGCAGCGCGCGATCGCGGCGATGCAACGCAACGGCGGCGGACACGTGGTCAGCATCACGACGAGCCTCGTCGACCACGCGAACAGCAACGTGCCGTCGGTGCTCGCATCGCTGACGAAAGGCGGACTCAACGCGGCGACGAAGTCGCTCGCAATCGAGTACGCGAAGGCCGGCATCCGCGTGAACGCCGTGTCCCCCGGCATCATCAAGTCGCCGATGCATGCGCCCGACACGCACGCGACGCTCGCCTCGCTGCATCCGGTCGGCCGGATGGGCGAGATGAGCGACATCGTCGGCGCGATCCTGTATCTGGATTCGGCGCCGTTCGTTACCGGCGAGATCCTGCACGTGGATGGCGGCCAGAGCGCCGGGCATTGAGCGGCGACGATGGGAGACTGCGCTGACGCGAATGGCGCGAATGGCGAGCGGGGCGCGGAGCGCGGCGGTCCTGCAACGGCGCAGCCGCGCCATTCGCGCCCCGCTCTGCCCCGTTGCCGGCATTCCACCCCGGACGAGCCTAGCGCGCCCGCTTGCCGGGCGCCTGTTGCAGATGTTCGACGAGAAAGTCGACGAACACGCGCACGCGCGAAGACAGATAGCGCGCGTGGGGATACAGCAGCATGAACGGCCGCGACCGGCCGCCCTGGCCGGACAGCACCTCCGTGAGCGTGCCCTCGCGCAGATCCCGGTCGACGATGAAGCGATAGGTCTGGAACAGGCCCGCGCCGCTGCGCGCGAGCGTGACGCCGGCGAGGACGTCGCCCGACGTGCCGTAGCCGCCGGTCGTCGCGACGTCGATTTCCGCCGAGCCGTCGTTGAACAACCACGGAATCGGCCGGCCGCTGCTCGGGAGCTCGAACTGGATGCATTCGTGCGTGTGCAGATCGTCGACGGCGCGCGGCACGCCGGCGCGTTTCAGGTAGCCGGGCGTCGCGACGACAACGAGTTCCGCATCCTCCAGCTTGCGCGCGACCAGGCTCGAATCCGCCGGCGCGCGGCCGCGGATCGCAAGATCGAAACCCTCCTCGGCGAAGTCGATGTTGCGGTTGCTCAGATGCGTTTCGACGCGCACGTCCGGATATCGCTCGCGAAACGCGGGTAACAGCGGCAACACGCGATAGTGTCCGTACGGCGTCGGCATGCTGATGCGCAGCACGCCGGCCGGCGTGGCCTGCTGGCCCGTCGCTTCGCGCTCGGCGTCGACGAGCTGCGAGAGCGCATCACGGCATTGCTCGAAATAGCGCCGGCCGGAATCGGTCAGGCGGATCTGCCGTGTCGTCCGCACGAACAGGCGTACGCCGAGACGCTCCTCGAGGCGCGCGACCGAGCGGCTGACCGCGGCCGGCGTGACGCTCGCGGCCGTCGCCGCGAGCGTGAAGCTGCCGAGTTCCGCGGCCAGGCAGAACAGCTCGATGCTGCCGAGCAGCAGGTCGTCGAATTTTCTCTGCATGGGGCGCTCCTGCTGCTTCGTGCGTGGCGTGGCCGGCAACGCGAACGTAGGCATCACGGAATCGCGCTCGCGGTGAGCCGGCGCGCGCCGTTTCGTCGCGTGACGCTGAAGCAGCGAGTGTGCATGAATCCCGGCCGGGAAACCAGCGTACCGACGACCGTCGCCGGCAACCGTTCGCGCCACATTGCGCCGCGCGCGATTCGTTACATCGCGTGTCGATTCAATTGCGCGAACGATATTTACCGGCGTCGACCGCCTCAATAGAGTGACTGCCAGAGACCCGTGCGAGTGAATCTTCCGAGCCTGGGCGCCACTCAAGCTTCCCCGAAGGAGCAAGCGATGACGATCGAACAGAAGCTGGCCGAACTCGGCCTCACGTTACCCGAACCGCCGCAACCGCTCGGCAGCTACACGGCCGTCAGCGAAGCCGGCAACCTGTTGTTCATCTCCGGACAACTGCCGCTCGTCGACGGCAAGGTTGCCTATACAGGCCGCGTCGGCGAACGGCTGAACGTCGACGACGGGCGGCATGCGGCGCAACTCGCGGCGCTGAACGTGCTCGCGCAGATCCGCAAACACCTCGGCGGGTTCGAGCGCCTGCATCACATCGTGCGTGTCGAGGGGCACGTTGCGTCGGCGGACGGCTTTTTCGGCCAGCCGGCCGTGATCGACGGCGCATCCGATCTGTTCGCCGCCGTGCTCGGCGACAAGGCCGGACATGCGCGCTCGGCGTTTTCCCAGCGCCAGTTGCCGGCCGACGCAGCCGTGATTCTGGTCGTGATCGCCGAAATCCGGCCGGCGTAGCCGCGTTGTGGTTGCGCGGGCAGCCGCCGTTCCGACGGCGGCCGCCCTGTCCGCGCCCGGAATGTCGCGCGACGCGATCTTTTCGATATAAGGGATGGAACACCGCACATCCTTGCCTGGCAAGGCCGTACACGATCCAGATACATTGAAATACAAAATATCGCATGCGATTTAATCGAATCCGCTTGATGAGGTTCGGCGTCTCGACCAAACTGCATCGCATGCGATCGAATCGCATTAGATGGAACCTTCCAACCTGACGGAGTGAACGATGAGCAAGATCGAAAAAGTGCTGTACACGGGCAAGACGCATACGACTTCCGGCGGCCGCGACGGCGCGGCGCGCAGTTCCGACGGTCGCCTCGACATCCAGTTGTCGTCGCCGGGCACCGCCGGAACCGGCACGAATCCGGAACAACTGTTCGCGGCCGGCTGGTCGGCCTGCTTCATCGGCGCGATGCAACTCGCGGCACGTGCGGCGAAGGTGACGCTGCCGGCCGATCTCGCGGTCGATGCGGAAGTGGACCTGGGCATGGGCGGCAACGCGTACTTCCTGCAGGCCCGCCTGAACGTGAGCGCGCCCGGGCTCGATCGTGACGTCGTGCAGCACATCGTCGACACCGCGCATCAGACCTGCCCGTACTCGAAAGCGACGCGCGGCAACATCGACGTCGAAATCCGCATCGTCTGAACGTTGAATCGGGCGGCCAGGCGCCGCCCTCCCGAATCTCCTGCCATTTTCTTGTCGAGGTAAATGATGAAGACCCAACTGATCGCCGCCCTGCTCGTCGCCGTGTCCGCTGCCGTTGCCGCGCCGGCCTTCGCCAATGAAGCCGTCGTGACGCGTGCGCAAGTGCGCGCCGAACTCGTGCAGCTCGAACGGACCGGCTACCCGCTGAACCGCGCCAGCGACGCGACCTACCCGGACAACCTGCAGGCCGCGCTGACGCAGATCCACGCGGACGACGCGGTGGCCAACGCACCGTCGAACGCGGGCTACGGCGGTGACGCCGTCGCGGCGACGCAGTCGGGCCGACGCGCGGTCGTGCAGATGGCCGAGCGTTCGATCTATTTCGGTCGTTGAGCGCGATCCGCGATTCCGGACGAATCGCGTCGACATGCCGCACATGCCTGAACGCCCCGTTTCTTTCCATTGAATCTGTCGAGGTAAATGATGAAAACCCAAGTGATCGCCGCCCTTCTCGTTGCCGTATCCGCCGCCGTTGCCGCCCCCGCCTTTGCCAATGAAGCCGTCGTGACGCGTGCGCAAGTACGTGCCGAGCTCGCCCAGCTGCAGCAAGCCGGCTATGTGCCGGGCCGCGCGAACGATCCGCACTATCCGGACGACCTGCAGGCCGCGCTGACGCGTATCCATGCGAACGACACCGCCGCAGCCGATACGGCGACGTCCGGTTACGGCAGCGACGCGGCAGCCGGCACGCAGTCGGGCAGCCGTCCTGCCATGCGGGTCGCCGAGCGCTCGATCTACTTCGGCCATTGAATGAAATCGCGATCGGCGCCGATTGCCGGCGTGCGACGCCCACACTCCGATCACTCTTTTCTGTCGAGGTAAATGATGAAGACCCAACTGATTGCTGCCCTGCTCGTCGCCGTGTCCGTTTCCGCTGCCGCACCGGCATTCGCGACCGAAAGCACCGTCACGCGCGCGCAGGTGCGGGCGGAACTGGCCGCGCTCCAGAAGGCCGGCTACCTGCCGAATCGCCCGAACGATCCGAACTATCCGGAGAATCTGCAGACCGCGCTGAAGCGGGTGCGCGACAACGCTGCGACAGCGGCCGATACCGACGCATCCGGTTACGGCACCGACGCCGACGGCGCGACGCAAGCCGGCAGCCGGAACGTCGTTCGCACGGCCGAGCGCTCGATCTACTTCGGTCATTGAGCACCGCGCCGAAATCGACGACGTCATCCATCAAATAAAGCGTATGCGATATAATCGTATGCGCTTTTTGTTCGTCTGAGACCTGAATGGACGATCGCGTCTATGCTGTGCGACGAACGACCTTCAATCAGGGAGCAGGCAATGCGGCAAGCAACGACGGGGAACGAAGGAAGCGGAGCGCATCCGCTCGACAACGCCGTTTGGCATGCGCTCGCCGGCGAGCAGCAGCGTTTTGCGCTCGGCGACGAGCGCGCGCGGCGCTTTCCTCCCGAACTCGCGCCCTTTGCCGGCCTCGCCGAGCGCAGCCCGGCCGCTTTCGACGCGTTGCGCGCATTGATCGACACGCACGGGCCCGCGGCACTGGTCACGCCTGACGAGATCCCGACGCCGGGCGGATGTTCCGTGGTCCGGCGCGCGGTGCTGCATCAGATGATCTGGCAGGGAACGCCTGACGATGCGCAGCCGCTGGAGCATGTCCGGCTGACCGAAGTCGACGTACCGGCCATGCTCGAGCTGATCGCGGCGACGGAGCCGGGTCCGTTCGGCCCGCGCACGATCGAATTCGGCGGCTATCTCGGTGTACGGAGAGAAGGACGGCTCGTGGCGATGGCCGGTCAGCGACTGACTGCCGGCGGCCATACGGAGATCAGCGCCGTGTGCGTGGATCCCGCCTTTCGCGGCCAGGGCCTCGCGGCCGGACTGATCCGCGCATTGATCGCGCGGATTCATGCGCGGGCGGAAACGCCGTTTCTGCATGTGCTGTCGTCGAATCGCGTCGCAATCGAGCGCTATCTGGCGCTCGGTTTCACGATCCGTCGCGACATGCAATTGCTGGTGTTGGGGCGTGAGGATACCGGGACGGGCCAGCCCGAGCGTCAGCCGTAAGCAACCGGGCGCAGCATTGCAAAAGTCGGTCCGGACGGCCGGAAAAGCATGGAAATCGTGGAGGAAGCCGGCTGCAATCGTATCCCGGCTCGACATCGAGCCGGCGGCCAGGCTATTCGTGGTTTACTCGTCGATCGAATCGATCAGGTTGCCGCGCAGCGTGACGATCGCCTTCTGCATCTTCGCGAATTCGTCGGGTTTGAGCCCGGTGGCTTCGACGAGATTCATGTCGAGCCCCTTCTCGCGCACGCGGCGACCGCTTTTCGTCAGGCTCACGACCACCTGACGCTCGTCCGACGGATCGCGGTGCCGTTCCAGATAGCCCATCGCCTCGAGCTTCTTCAGGATCGGCGTCAGCGTGTTCGATTCGAGGAACAGCTTTTCGCCGAGCTGCCCGACCGTCTGGTCGCCCTCCTCCCACAGCGCAATGATCGTGATGTATTGCGTGTACGTGAGGCCGAGCTCCTCGAGGATCGGCTTGTAGGCCTTGCCGAACGCGAGGTTCGTCGAGTAGATCGCAAAGCACAGGAACTCGGAAAGCTTCGGCGTGGCGGGCGATTGGGTTTCGGTCGGTTTCATGAGCATCCTCCATCGACACGGGGGCGTGTCGCAGATGAATGCATTATATATCGCGTGCGATCTTATCGGAAGCATGATTATCGTTTCCGATCGACAGCACGCGACGCGAGCGATGCCCGCTCACGCTCAGGCTCGATCGCCGTCGTTCCGGCCCCGGCGCTCGCCGTGCCGTTGCCGGCTGATCGACAGCAGCGAACACTGCACCGGATGCGCGATTTCGGTCGCGAGGCCGCCCGCGGCGAACAGCAGGATCGTCAGCCAGCGTTTCATGCATCCTCCACGACGGACAGGCTCGCGCCGTCGGCGACGGTCGCGTCGAGCGCATACGGATCGACGCCTTCGAGGCAGCCGAGATTGACGCGCCAGCACGCGGGATCCTTGCGCGTCTGATGAAACGGGTAGACACCGCACCGGCTGCAGAAAAAGTGACGGGCCGTGCGCGTGTTGAAACGGTAGGTCGTCAGCGCGTCCTCGCCTGCGACGATCTTCAGGTCGGCGGCGGGGAACATCGGGCTCATCAACGCGCCGCGACGGCGGCAAAGGCTGCAGTTGCAGCGAACGGCCGGCGCAAGCGCGGTCCGGACCTGGAATTTCACGGCGCCGCAATGGCAGGATCCGTTGAACCATGTAGCAGACATGTCGTGCTCCTCGAGAGGTGATGTCTGCTTTATATCGAACCCGGGCGGACGCGTTGTATCGCTCTGTATCCGCGCGGTGCGCAGACACAGAGCATTGCAATTTTGTCGCGAACGGTGCGGACTTCAGCGCCTTCCGGCGCGTCCGCCGCGCGCCGCGTGATCCGGCACTCAGTCCAGCGCGTGCTGCAGCCGCGAGATGGCCGCCCGCGTCTCGCGCTCGAGCGTCGCGAACAGTTCCGCCGCCGGCAGCGACCGCACGAGCGGCGCCGCCTGCCCTGCCCACTGCGCGCCGTAGCCGAACTCGCCCTTCGCCTTCGCGGCCGCATGCAGTGCCTTGCCGGCGTCGTACGCGATCGGATAGGCGGGCGTCGCCGGTGCGTGCGGATCGTCGCCGAGCGCCGTCAGCCGGTTCGCGATGCCGCGCGCGACACGGCCGGAGATCGCGGTCGTGAAGGTCGTGCGGTGCGCCGCGTCGCCGAGGATCGCGCGGCGATATCCGTCGTCGATCGACGTTTCGGGACACGCGACGAACGCCGTGCCGAGTTGCGCGGCCTGCGCACCGAGCGCGAGCGCCGCGGCGATGCCGTCGCCGTCCATGATGCCGCCGGCGGCGATCACCGGCAGCGCGCATTCGCGCACGAGCAGTCGCGTCAGCGCGAACGTGCCGAGCCGGTCGTCGTGCGCCGTCGAGTCGAATACGCCGCGATGCCCGCCGGCCTCGATGCCCTGCGCGACAATCGCATCGATGCCGGCCGCGGCGATCTGGCGGGCTTCGTCGGGATGCGTCGCGGACGCGAACAGCGTGATGCCGGCGCGCTTGAGCATCGCGATCGCCTCGTCGGACGGCAACCCGAAATGAAAGCTCACGACCGCCGGTTTTTCCTCGAGCAACATCGCGAGCATCGCATCGTCCGCGACGAAGCTCGTGTAGATCTCCGACAGCGCCGCCGGCGGCGTCGCGCCGTATTCGCGGAACACCGGCGCGAGCCACTCGAGCCACGCGCGCTCGACGGCGGCATCGGCACGGGCCGGCTGGTGGCAGAACAGGTTGATGTTGAACGGCCGGTCGGTGAGCGCGCGCGTGTCGCGGATCATCTTGCGCGCGCCGTCGGCGTTCGTCGCGCCGACGCCGAGCGAGCCGAGCCCGCCCGCGTTCGACACGGCAGCCGCCAGCGCGGGCGTGCTGACGCCGGCCATCGGCGCCTGGATGATCGGAGTGCGGACGCCGAGCGTGCGCAGCAGCGTCCGGTTGTCGGTCGGTCGATTCATGTCGTTGCCTCCTGCAACGTCCGGGATCGGAAGGCTCGGGCCGGCTGCCGGCCGAAGCGGCTGGGTCGGGTCCGGCGACGTCGCGCATGCGCGGTGCGTCGTATGGACCCTGTCATGCGAATGCGAAAGCGGTGCCGGATACGGCGGCTGACCAAACGACGACGCGGCCGTCGCGACGCGTGGTTGCGGCGTCGCCTCCGCACGGCGTTCGAACCGGCCGCCCCGCAACTGCGCCCATGCTACGCCAGAGCTCCGCCCGCGGGCCAGCGCGCAGCGCTTCTACCGGCTGCGCACCCGATATGCGAGCGCCGCGCAGGCCGCCAGCAGCGCGGCCGTCACGAAGAACACCGAATGCAGGCCGAGCGCGACGCCGATCTGTCCGCCGATCACCGGGCCGATCACCTGCCCGCCGAACTGCGCGGACTGCAGGTAGCCGAGCATCTGGCCCGTCGCGCGCTCGTCGACCGACTGCCGGACCAGCTTGCCGATCGACGGCAGCAACCCGGCGAGCGTCATCCCCATCAGCACGCGCAGCGCGGCGAGCTGCCACCAGTGCGTGACGAACGCCTGCGGCAGCATCGCGAGCGCGGTCAGCAGCAGGCAGCCGACGATCACGTTCCAGCTGCCGATCCGGTCGGCAAGCGCGCCGAGCCGCGCGGCGGTCAGCATGCTGCCGAGTGCGGAGCCGGCCATCACGACGCCGGCGACGCGCGCCAGATGATTGCCGTCCACGCCGAGCCCGCCGATATAGACCGTGATGATCGGCTCGATCGACATGTTCGCGAGCAGCACCATCATCGCCGTCACGAGCAGCGCGGCGACCGCCACGCGATCGGTGCGCCGGGCCGGGTTCGCCGACGTTGCGCGGGCGTGCCGCGCGTGCGCGTCGGTGGCCGGATCGAAGTCCTCCTTCACGACGACGATCGTCAGCAGCGCGGCGACGGCGATCATCGCGCCACCCGCGAAAAACGTGCCGCGAATGCCGAGCCAGCCCGGCAGCAGGCCGCCGACGAGCGGCCCGACGAGATTGCCCGCGAGCGCGCCGGTCGACAGGATGCCGAGCGCCCAGCCCGCGCGTTCGCGCGGCGCCTGGGTGCCGACCATCACGGTCGACGCGGACGCATAGCCGCCGACGAGCCCGGCGATCAGCCGCAGTGCAACGAGTTCCACCACGTTGTGCGCGACGCCGATCAGCGACATCACGACGGCCATCCCGAGTGCCGCGCGCACGAGCATCGGCTTGCGGCCGAAGCGGTCCGCGAGGCGGCCCCACAGCGGTGCGGTGACGGCCGTGCCGAGGAACGTCGCGCCGAACGCGACGCCCGACCACTGGATCACGGCCGACTGCGCGTCGACGCCGAGCTGCCGCACATACAGCGGCAGGAACGGCAGCAGCATGCTGAGACTCACGAGCGTCGTGAACGAACCGAACACGCACACGGCGAGATTGCGGCGCCAGTAGCGCGCATTGCGTTCGGCGTAGCCGGCGCTCGAGCGGCCGGCGTGTGCGGCGGCCGGTGCGTGGGCGGTCGTGCTCATCGCGTCCTCGCCGAGGAGATCACGTCGACCGCGAGCGCCAGCAACAGCGCGGCGGTGCCGACGCCGAACAGCGCTTCGTAACGGCCGCCGCTCGATGCGAACAGGTACGACAGACCGTAGGCGGCGACCGCCTGCATGATCGCGAAGCTGGTCGTCGCGCTGCGCCATGCGCGCTTCGCGACCGACGGATGATGCGCGAGCAGCTCGTTTACGCGGCCCAGCGCGAGCGGCACGATGCCGGGCGTGAACGCGCCGACGAGCAGGCTCGACACGATCAGCGCGGCCGGGCCCAGGCCGAGCAGCGGCAGCGCGACCGCGACGGCTTCGATCGCGAATGCGATCCGCAGTGCGCGGCCGAAGCCCGCACGGTCGGCCAGATGCCCGCACGCGAGCGGCCCGACGATCGCGCCGAGGCCGTACAGCACCCAGTACTGCGCGCCCGCGTCGACGCCCTTGCCGAGTCCGCGCGCGACGTAGTCGACGAGGAAGATCATGTGCGGGACGAGCCCGACCGCGTTGAGCCCGTATTCGACGTACAGCGCGCGCAGGCTGCCGGCCGGCAGGTTGCGCGCGTGCGCGGCATGCGCCGCGGCGGCTGCGGGCCGTGCGTCGTCGGCCGGCCAGCCGCGCCACGCGACGGCGGTCAGCAGTAGCGACACGATCGCGAGCCCGAGCCACGTGACGGTGAGCCCTTGCCGCAGCAGGATCGGCACGATCGTGCCCGATGCCGCGATGCCGAGCCCGATCCCGGTGAAGATGCCGCCGCTCGCGAAACCGCGCCGGGACGGCGGCACGTGCGTGAGGATCGCCGGCGCCGCGAGCACCATCAGCGCACCGCCCGACAGGCCGGACGCGAACCGCCACACGAAGAACCACACGAACGACACTGGTGCCGCGCACGCGACGAATGCGAGTGTCGCGAGCAGCATCATCGCGCGCAGCACGGCGGTCGAGCCGGCGCGGCGCGCGAGCGTGCCGGCGACCAGCGCGCCGGCCAGATAGCCGCCGAGGTTGGCCGCCCCGAGATACGCGGCGGTGGACGCGGGAAACCAGTGCGCACCGATGATCGCCGGCAAGAGCGGCGTGTACGCAAAGCGCGCCAGGCCGATCCCGATCAGGCTCGCGCTGGCGCCGGATACCGTGCCGCGCCACACGTTGAACGCGGGGGCGTGCGGCCGGTCGAGAAGCGCTTGTTGCATGGAGACCTCCCATTCGCTGGGCGGATGCACGCGCATCCGCCGGTTGAAGGAAGTCTAGATTGAACCGGGTATCGGGAGAATCCATGCAGCACGGAAGCCATTCTTCCGCAACGCGATTCAATCTCCGTCGGTGATGGCCGCCAGCTGCGCGAAATGCTCGCGCAATCGCGGCGCGGCGAAATCGACGAACGTCCGCACCTTCGGCACCGACAGGCGTCCGTAAGGCGTGACCAGATGAATCGGCAGCGGCGCGTGCTCGCTGTCGCGCAGCACGATGCGCAGCGCGCCGTCCCGCACCGGCTCCGCGACGTGATACGAGAACAGCCGCGTGACGCCGTGGCCGGCGAGCGCCGACGCGAGCGCACCGCGGATCGTGTTGACGATGAAGCGCGGTGCGAACTGGACCACCTGTGGCAGCGCCGACGGCGCGGACGGCGGAAAGCTCCACGAATCGAGCCCGAAGTGCGTCATCGAGATGATCCGGTGCCGGGCGAGATCGGCCGGCGCGGTAATCGGCGGATGGTTCGCAAGGTAGTCCGGCGACGCGACGACGACACGCCGCACCGCGCCGACCGGCATCGCGACGAGCGTCGAATCGCTCAGGTGCGCGATGCGCAGCGCGACGTCGATGCCCTCGTCGATCAGGCTGACGGGACGGTCGAGCAGTTGCAGGCGAATCGACACGGCCGGATGGCGGTCGATGAATTCGTCGATGAGCGCACGCAGCACGTCTTCGCCCGCGGCGACCGGTGCGGTGATCGTCAGCAGGCCGCGCGGCGCCGAGCGTTCGTCGGCGATCAGCATGTCGGCTTCCTCGAGATCCGCGAGGATGCGGCGGCACGCTGCCGCATAACGTTCACCGGCTTCGCTCAAACGGATCGTCCGGGTGGTCCGGTACAGCAGCGCGGTGCCCGTGTGTTCCTCGAGAAACGCGAGCGCGCGGCTGACGGCCGCCGGCGAGCGGCCCAGCCGGCGGCTCGCGCCCGCGAGGCTGCCCTCGTCGAGCGTGGCGACGAACACCTTCATCGCATCGATTCGGTCCATGTCGTGTGCGGGGGCGCGTGGGGTCGTGTCGTGGGCGGGAAAAGCCAGCGAGCAGTCTACCGTACGCGTTGCGCAACGCGGGGGCAGCGCGGTCGCGCCGCTTCGTGAAATACTTCGGCCACGCGTCCTTGCGGAACTTCGAGATGACCGACTTGCCTGCCGTGCCCGCGTTGCGTTGCGTCGTCATGCGTTGCGCGTCGGCGTGCGTCGTCGCGTGGCTGGTCGCCGGGCCGGCGATGGCCGGCTCGTCGGCGGTGTCGCCGCCCGGGTTGCCGGCGCCCGCAATCCGCTCGCCGCAACGCATCCTGTTCGTCGGCGACAGTCTCACGCACGGCCGTTACACGCCCGTGCGTTCGTACGGCGCGATGCATGCCGGCCGTCAGGCCGCAGGCGCGGCCGCGGCGCGGGTGATCGACGAGAACTTCGGGCAGACCGGCGCCCGCGCGGAACGCGAGCCGGGCCCGTGGGGCGGGATTCCGGGCATCTTCGCGCGGTTTGCCGTCGAAGCCGGGCTCGACTATGACGTCCATCTCGAAGCGATGTCGGCGACGAGTCTCGCCAAACACGACCGCGTTGCATCGGACGTGATCGACCGGCCCGTCTGGGACGCGGTCGTGCTGCAGGAGTTGAGCGCGAAGCCGCTGCCGTTCGTGCTCACGCATAGCCGTGCCAGCGATCCCGCCGCCTTCTGCGCGAGCGTCGCGAAGATCGCGCGCGGCATTCGCGCTGCTGCACCGCAAGCGCGCGTCTATCTGTACGAAACCTGGCCGGGCGCCGATCTCGCGAAGGCGCTAGCGGGCGAGCCGGGCAGCGCCGGCTTTCACGCGCGCTATGTCGAGCGTCTCGCCGAACTCGGCGCCGCGTATCGCGATGCATTCGAACGCGCCCGCCGCACCGATCCGTCGATCGTGGCCGTCGCGCCGGTCGGCCGCGCATGGCAGCGCGCGTGGATGGCGGGCATCGCCGATCCCGATCCGTATGCGCCGTCGGGCGCCCCGCTGCTGTGGTACGGCATGCGCGCGCACAACGACCCGCCGATCTCGCGGCTCGACTATCAGCATCCGGGCGTGACGGGCGCTTACCTCAGCGCCCTCGTGCTGTTCCAGCAGATCGCCGGCGTCGACGTGCGCACCCTGGGCGCGCGGGAGCAAGCAGCCGCGCAGCTCGGCATCGCGCCGGACCTGGCGGTGAAGCTGCAGGCGGTTGCGTCGGAGACGGTGCGGCATGAACGGGCGGACGTCGGGGTCGGGACCGGCACCGATGCCGGTGCGGCGGCGACGGATGAACGGTCCGATCCGTGCGCGTCGCCATGAGCCGGATGGGCGGACGAGCGGCGGCGCTGCACATTCGGTGCGTCGCAGCGATCGATGAACGCTGACGAATGCAAGGTCCCGCGGCGTCGCTCCGCCGTTCCGTCGCGCGGCGCCGGCGGATTGACCGAGGATACCGAACCGCGCGGTACGCCATCACCATCACCGGCCGCCGAATCCGCGCAGCGCGGCCTATCGTTTTCCCTGCCCTGACCTTCCAGCTTCGGCTCGCCTTCCGTCCGACGCCCGCCCAGCGGGCGTTTCCCGGCCTTTCTGCGCGGGAAAGGATGCTTGAAGCATCCGCAATTATCGCGTCGCGCAAATTCGCCGACCATGTTTCGGACGATCGGCGCGATCGCGCGCATCCGGCCTTTCGCGGGCCTTGCGGGCACGTGCGCCGCGTCGCGCGACCGGGCCCGTGATGCCGGCCGCGAATAGCCGCGAACGGCCGGGCATCGCGCCACGGCAAATCGATAATCAGGAGACACGATGAACAGCCAATCCCTCGACCTTGGCGGCACCGCGGGCGGACCCGCGTCCGCCGCATCGTCCGCGGCCCGGGCCGGCGCCGATGCGACGGCCCTGCCCGCGCGTGGCATCACGCTCGGCGAATTCATGGACGACCTGCCGGTCGGTGCGCTGCACCGGTTCGTCGTCTGGGTGATCGGCATCGGGCTGTTCTTCGACATGTACGAGATCTTCCTCGTCAGCACGATCGGCTCCGCGCTGCAGCACGAATACGGGCTCAGCCGGCAAAGCGTCGATTTCAAGCTGCTGCTCGCGTCGGCATTCATCGGAATGTTCGTCGGCGCGCTGTGTCTCGGCAGCCTCGCCGACCGCATCGGCCGGCGCAAGGCGTTCCTGATGACGCTCGTCTGGTACAGCGCGTTCTCGCTGATCGGCGCGTTCTCCGTGAACGCCGACATGCTCGTCGCATGCCGCTTTCTCACGGGCATCGGCGTCGGCGCGATCTACCCGGTCGCCGACAGCTTCCTGTCCGAAATCCTGCCGAAGGACAAGCGCGGACGGCTTGCCGCATGGGCCTATACGACTTCGTACGTCGCCGTGCCGCTGGTCGGCTTCCTCGCGCTGTGGCTGAATCCGCTGCACGTCGCGGGCGTGGCCGGCTGGCGCATCATCCTCGCGATCGGCAGCCTCGGCGCCGTGTACGTGCTGCTGGTCCAGCATCGTCTGCCGGAAAGCCCGCGCTGGCTGCTCGCGCAGGGCCGCGCCGCGGATGCGCATGCCGCGGCGAAGCGCTTCGCGGACAGCGCGGGGGTGCGCGTGCCCGACCAGTTCGCGGCATCGGCCGAACCGCAGCGGCCGCTGCGCGTCGGCGAGCGCATCGCGCTGCTGCGCCGCCGGCCCTACGGCGCGCGCTACCTGATGCTCGCGGTATTCCACCTGTTCCAGGGCTTCGGCTATTACGGCTTCGGCACGCTCGCGAGCACGGTCGTCAAGAGCCGCGGGTTCGACGTCACCGACAGCACGCTGTTCATCGCACTGTCGTTCATCGGTTATCCGATCGGCTCGCTGCTGTCGATTCCGCTGCTGAACTGGATCGAGCGCCGCACGCTCGTGATCGTGTCGATCCTCTCGATCGCCGCGTTCGGGCTGTGCTTCGCGTATTCGGGCAATACGGCGCTGATCGTCTGCTTCGGGTTCCTGACGACCTGCGCGTCGAACGTGTTCAGCAACGCGTATCACGTGTATCAGGCGGAGATCTTCCCGGCGCGCGTGCGCTCGACCGCGATCGGCAGCACCTACTCGCTGTCGCGCATCGTCAGCGGCGCGCTGCCGTTCGTGCTGCTGCCGGTGCTGGCCGAGCACGGCGCCGGAGCGATGTTCGGCGTGATCTCGGTCGCGCTCGGCATCGTCGCGGTCACGCTGCGCGTGCTCGGGCCGCTGACCACGCGGCGCAGCCAGGACGACATCAACCCGGTATGACGCGGTATGCGGCACGGGGCATGCGTGCCCCGTGCGTCGCGCCTGCCGCGCGTTGAACGCAGGTCGCGCATTCGTCGCATTCTTCGCATTCAGCGCGCCGACATGAAATCGAACAGCTTCGCGATGTCCGTCGTCAGCACGGTGCCGGCCTTCACGCCGACCCACAGCGTGCGCGTCGCCCACGCGTCGTCGAGCGTCACGACGCCGAGCCGCGCCGCGCGCTCGCCCGTCACCGCATCGCGCGGCAGCACGCCGATCCCGAGCCCGGCCTCGATCATCCGGCTCACGCCGTCGAAATTCGATACCTGGATGCGCAGCTTCAGCGAGCGCTCGGCCGCGAACGCGGCGTCGGTCATCCGCGCGAGCAGCGAACTGCCGTCGCTCAGGCCGACGTAGTCTTCATCGAGCGTATCCGCGAAGCGGATGCTGTCGCGCGCGGCGAAGCGATGCCCGCGCGGCACGAGCAGCACGAGCTCGTCGCGCCGGTACAGCCGGCGTTCGATGCCCGGCGCCGGCACGTTGTCCGCGAACACGCCGAGATCGGCCTTGCCGGACCCGAGCGCATCGACGATCTCGTGACTCAGCCTTTCCTCGAGACTGACCTTGATGCCCGGGTTGTCGGTCAGGAACGCGGCGAGATCGGCCGGCAGGAACTGGACGATCGCCGACGTATTGGTCCACACGTGAATGTGGCCGCGTACGCCGGCGACGTAATCGCTCATCTCGTGCGCCATCCGGTTCACCTGCTCGATCACCTTCGCCGCATGTTCGAGCAGCGCGCGGCCCGCGGGCGTCAGCTCGACGCCGCGCGCATGCCGGACGAACAGCGCGCTGCCGGTCACGCTCTCGAGTTCGGCGATCCGCTTGCTGACCGCGGACAACGTGAGCTGACCGTGTTCGGCCGCCTTGGTCAGGCTGCCGTGCTCGGCGACGAGCGCGAACACGCGCAGCGACTGCAGATCGAAATGAAGCGGGTTCACCATGACGAGGATCCTGGGGTGTGCCGTGCGGCGCGTGCGAACGGCGCCCGACCGGCTTGATGCCGATCATACGCCCGGCCATGCACGCGGCGAAAGCGCGCGAGACGGCGCAGGACGGCGCGCTCAGCGCGGCGCGATCGCCTGCAGTGCGGCGAGCATCGCGCTGTCCGGTCGCGCTAGATCGTCGAGTACCGTGAAGTGCTGCATGCCCGGCAGCCACGCGCGTGCAACCGGCTCGCCGGCCGCCTCGCATGCGTCCGCGTATTCATGCGCATGGCGCACCAGCTCCGGCAACTCGGCCGCGCCGACCGCGACGACGGTCGGCGCACCGGGGCCGACATGACGCAGCGGGCTGTAGGCGGCGATTTCCTGCGCGGTGAGTCGAAGCTTCTCGCCGAGCACGCACAGCGAGATCGGCTCGAGATCGACGAGCGGGCTGATCGCAAGCGCCGACACGACCGCCGGATGCGCGCGATACACGGCGGTCAGGTGACCGCCTGCCGAGTGGCCGCTCAGGTGGATCGGCCGGCCGCCGGTGCCGATGCGATCGGGATCGGCCGCGAGATGGTCGAGCAGCGCGCCGATCTCGCCGACGATGTCGGTCATCGATGCAGCCGGTGCGAGCGTGTATTCGGCGAGCACGACATCGAACCCGCGTGCGAGCGGCCCGGCGGCCGCGTACGCGAAATCTTCCTTCGCGCAGTGCTGCCAGTAGCCGCCGTGAATGAACACGAACAGCGGCGCGCCGGGCAGGCCGCAGCGCAGCCAGTCGAAGCGCTGCGCGGGGCGCGACCCGTAACGCAGGTCGCGCTGCGCGGGCGTCGCGGCGTAAAGCGCGGCACTGCGTGCCTGGCAGGACGCGAGTACCGCGGGGAAGTCAGGAATGGCCTTCGTGTTCAGGTAAGCGGCGTCGAGCGCCGCGCGGTCCATGCCGCGATAGAGGATCGTCATTCGGAATGTGCGTGGGTCGGATTGCGGATCCGCGGGACGCGCGTCGCGCCCGCTGCGAAGGCGGCGGACGGACCGGCGCCGATGCACGCCATTATCCGCAGTACAACGGGGCGCGCCTATCCGGAATCGGCGGGTGCGGTACGCGCCTGTCCGCTTTCGGCGGAGGATTGCTGCGTGGCGGGCGCATCGCGCCGGCGCATGCGGAACCGGCAGAACGGACGCGATGCTGCGCCCACGCCGCACGACAGCTCGGCATGACCGCCGCGCGCGCCGTGCAATTCACGGCAACGCAACTCAGATCAGCTCGGAGATCTCGATCAGGTTCAGGTCCGGGTCGCGCACGTACACCGACCGGATCTTCTGCGTCGCGCCGGTGCGCTCGACGGGCCCTTCGACGATCGGCCATTCGACGAGGTGCAGATGCGCGATCACGTCGTCGAGCGGCACCGACGCGATGAAGCACAGGTCGAGCGCGCCGGGCACCGGCACGTGCGCCTTCGGCTCGAACTCCGCGCCGCGCACGTGCAGGTTGATCTTCTGGTTGCCGAAGCGGAACGCGAGCCGGCCCGCGCCGAAGGTTTCGAGCTGCATCTGCAGCACTTCGGTATAGAAATGCTTCGTCCGCTCCGGATCGACGCAAGTCAGCACGAGGTGGTCGAGGTGGTCAATCAGTGCCATGTGATTCGCTCCGGTTCGGTTACGAGAAAGCCCGCTGCGCCGGCATGTGGCCGGCTTCGGCGCGCGGTGGCGGATGCAGGTCCGAGCGGCGCCCGGCCTTCAGGATCTGGCTCGGCACGTCATGCCCGATCAGCGCGGGCAACCGCGCGGCCGCGGCGAGTACGCCCGCCAAGTCGACGCCCGTATCGTAGCCGTCGAGCGCGAGCATGTGCACGAGCTCCTCGGTGCACGCGTTGCCGGTCGCGCCCGGCGCGTACGGACAGCCGCCGAGGCCGCCGAGCGATGCGTCGAAGCGGTCGATGCCGGCGTCGAGCGCGGCGAGCGTGTTCGCGAGCGCCATGCCGCGCGTGTTGTGAAAGTGCAGCGTGAGCTGCAGCGCGCCGAAGCGTTCGCGCGCGCGTTCGGCCAGGTCGCGCACCTGGGACGGATACGCCATGCCGGTCGTGTCGCACAGCGTGAAGCCGTGCACGCCGAGATCCGCGAAGCGCTGCATCCACGCGAGCACGGTTTGCGCGCGCACGTCGCCTTCCATCGGGCAGCCCATCGCGGTCGACAGCGACACGTTGAGCGCGACGCCGGTGCCGCGCACCGTGTCGATCACGTCGCGCAGTTGCGCGAACGACTGCTCGCGGGTCATCCGCAGGTTCGTGCGGTTGTGGCTCTCGCTCGTCGACATCACGAGGTTCACCTCGTCGACGCCGCACGACAGCGCGCGTTCCGCGCCGCGCACGTTCGGCACGAGCACCGTATAGACGACGCCCGGCGCGCGCACGATGCCGTGCATCACGGCTTCCGCGTCGCGCAGCGCGGGGATCGCCTTCGGCGACGTGAACGACGTGACCTCGATCTTCGCGTAGCCGCACGCGCTCAACGCGTCGACGAGCGCGATCTTGTCGTCGGTGTCGACGAACGCCGCTTCATTCTGGAAACCGTCGCGTGTCGCGACTTCGTGAATATAAAGTCGTTGGGGATGGGGCTGGTTCATGTCGTCGTCCGGGTGGCGGCGGGTTGGTCGCTTCAGATCACGCCGCGCGTGCGCCAGTCGTCGCGCGTCGCCGCATCGATGCCGATCGATTCGAGTACCGCGTCGGTATCGGCGCCGAGCGCGGGCGCCGGACGCTCGATGCATCCCGGCGTCGCGCCGAGTTTCGGCACGATGCCCGGCACGAGCACGGGCGTGCCGTCGGGCAGCGCGGCGTCGACGATCATGTCGCGTGCGCGGTAATGCGGATCGGCCGCGATGTCCGCGACGTCGTAGATGCGCCCGGACGGGATGCGTGCGTCGTGCAGCGCGGCGAGCACGTCGTCGAGATCGAGCCGCGCGCTCCATTCGCCGATCGCCGCGTCGATGCGCGCGACCTGCGCGACGCGCCCGTCGTTGTGCGCGAGCGCGGGATCGTCGCCGAGATCGGGGCGCCCGATCAGCGCCATCAGGCGCCGGAAGATGCTGTCGCCGTTGCCGGCGATCAGCGCGTACCTGCCGTCGCGGCAGCGGTACGCGTTGGTCGGAGCGATGCCCGGCAGGCTGCTGCCGGCCGGCTCGCGCACCGCGCCGAACGCCGAGTATTCGGGCAGCAGGCTTTCCATCATGTTGAAGACGGATTCGTACAGCGCGACGTCGACGACCTGCCCCTTGCCGCCCTGCTGTTCGCGATGGCGCAGCGCGAGCAGGATGCCGATCACGCCGTGCAGCGCCGACAGCGAATCGCCGAGCGACACGCCGACGCGCACCGGCGTGCGGCCGGGCTCGCCGGTCAGGTGGCGCAGGCCGCCCATCGCTTCGGCGATCACGCCGAAGCCGGGCCGGTCGCGATACGGGCCGGTCTGGCCGAAGCCCGATACGCGCAGCATCACGAGACGCGGGTTGATCGCGGACAGCGTCTCCCAGTCGAGCCCCCAGCCTTCCAGCGTGCCGGGCCGGAAGTTCTCGATCAGCACGTCGGTCCCGGCGACGAGGCGGCGCACGACGTCCTGCCCTTCGGGCGTGCGCAGGTCGAGCGCGAGCGAGCGCTTGTTGCGCGACTGCGCGGCCCACCAGACCGACGTGCCGTCGTGCAGCAGCCGCCATTTGCGCAGCGGGTCGCCGACGCCGGGCGGCTCCACCTTGATCACGTCCGCGCCGAATTCGGCGAGCATCCGGCCCGCGAACGGCCCGGCGATCAGTTGGCCGAGTTCCAGCACGCGGATACCGTCCAGGGGGCGCGTCATGACTGTCTCCTGAAAATCGTGTTGTCGATGACGGCGATCATGACGGCGTTCGCATCCGGCGAAAATCGATCGATGCTCAACCAGCCTTTCCTGAACGGAAAGGGGCGCGTGGCTCTTTTCGCGGGCCAGCACGGCGGCTTCGTCGAGCGCCGCACACGCATCGTCCCAGTGGCGCCCGCGTGCGCCATCGCCTGCAGCACGACGGGGCGCTGCCACAGCGGCTCGTGCGACGGAACAGTGAACCGGGAAGTCGTCGGGCCGGCCGTGCACGGATGGCATCGACGTTTTCCACGCGGGAAAGCGCGCTCGCGCAATGCGCAAGCCCGATCGCATGCGCCGTTGGCAGAATCGTTGCCGTTGCGCGCCCGCCGGGCGCCCGTCAGCGAGGCCCGCCATGTTTTCCAGTTCCTCTCCTGCGCAGATCGTGTTTCTCGACCGCGCGACGCTGTCGCCGCAGACCGTGCTGAAGCCGTTTCCGTTTCCGCACGCGCTGCGGACCTTCGAACGGACGGCCGCGGACGAAGTGGCCGCGCGTATCGGCGACGCGGACATCGTCGTGACCAACAAGGTCCGGCTCGACGCGACGGCGCTCGACCGTGCGCCGCACCTGAAAATGATCGCGATCGCCGCGACGGGTACCGACATCGTCGATCTCGATGCGTGCGCCGCGCGCGGCATCGTCGTCAGCAACATTCGCGGGTATGCGGTGCGCACCGTACCCGAACACACGTTCGCGCTGATCTTCGCGCTGCGGCGCAGCCTCGTCGCGTATCGCGACGCGGTGCGCGCGGGGCGCTGGCTCGACAGCGGACAGTTCTGCTTCTTCGATCATCCGATCCGCGACCTGGCCGGCGCGACGCTCGGGATCGTCGGCGACGGCGTGCTCGGCCGTGCGCTGGCCGGCATCGCCCGCGCGCTCGACATGCGCGTGCTGTTCGCCGCGCACGGCGCTGCGCGGGGCGCCGGGCATGTGCCGCTCGACACGCTGCTGCGCGACAGCGACGTGATCACGCTGCACTGCCCGCTCACGCCGGGGACCCGCGGCCTGATCGACGCGGCCGCGTTCGCGCGGATGGCGCGCCGGCCGCTGCTGATCAACACCGCACGCGGCGGGCTCGTGGATGAAGGTGCACTCGTCGACGCGCTGCAGTCGGGGCAGATTTCGGGCGCCGGCTTCGACGTGGTCACGCAGGAGCCGCTGCCGGCCGCGCACCCGTTCCACGCGATCCTGTCGCATCCGGCGTTCATCCTGACGCCGCATGTCGCGTGGGCGAGCGACGAGGCGATGCGGGCACTGGCCGATCAGCTCGTCGACAACGTTGCCGCGTTTGCGCGCGGCGAACCTCGGCAGGTGGTGTGACGCCGGTCGCTGCGGACCGAACCTGCGGACCGCGCGAATTCGGGCCGTGCAGTCAGGGCCGTGTAAATGGGGCGCGCAGATCGACCGCGCAAATGGAGCGGCCCCGCTCGATTGCTCGAAGCGGGGCCGACGGAATGGGGGCTGCTTACGCCAGCGACTCGGCACGGTACGGGTTCGTACATCCGCCCTGTCTTGCGGCCGGTTTCCGAATTCCTGATGGGCGCTACTTCAAGGAAATCAGGCCGCCAAATCTGTAGGACGAGTCCAAAACTGATGAAACGGTGCCCAGGACACCGTTCGCTGCCGCGCCGACCGGCGCGCGAGCCTCGACGCGAAGATCGATCAGTAAGCGGACATCTCGACGCAAGGATCGACCTTGGACGGCGAGCAGATGACCGAATACTTGGCGCTTTCGCGCATCAGCGCTTCGCCTTCGTGCAGCGCGATCTTGATCTCGGGGTGACGCTCGTACGCGAGGAACGCGGAGCAGAAGACCGCGGACATCACGACCAGGGAAAACACAAATTTTTCAAGGGATTGGAGACGTTCGGGCATGGTTCGACCTTTCTTCTAGGTCGTGATTATAGCTCGAATTAAGGGTTTTCCCTATATTCCGATCCGCATACCGAGGATGGGTTCGGTCGATACCCGGTCGCGTTTGCGCCCTTTTTTGCCGCTAATCCGGGCCCGAGCACGGGTCGAACAAGATGGGGCACCGCCGCGGTCGCGGCACCGTTCGCGCAGTCCGCCAGCGGTCCGTGGAGAACGGTACGGTTCCGCGCGCCGGGAGCGTCCTCTGAAGAAAGCGCGACGAAGCCCGTCGCCGGCCGCGTCACTGCGGCGCTGACGCACCGCTCGCCGCGTTGCCGGGCCACGCCTTGCCGATCCGGTCGATCAGCGATTTGGCGGCGCCGGTCGCGATGGCCGCGTCGACGCCCGAGGTCTGCCACGAACCGTCGGCGGCCTTGACGAAGGTCAGGTTCGCGCGCGACGGCGCGTAATCGTGGTTGCGCCACGTGACCACGACGTCGCACGTGTAGGTCCGTTCGCCGACCTTCCTGCAGTCGCCGTCGGGTTTCGCCGAGATCACGTCGGCCGACACGGGCAGCGGCTGGCCGAACAGCGCGTTCAGGCCGCCGTGGTTTTCCGCTTCGAGCGCGCGGCGCACCGCGGCATCGACGTCGCTCGATCCGGGGCCGTCGTGGAGCAGGTTGCAGGCGGCAAGCAGCGTGGCCGCACAGCCGAGCG
Organism: Burkholderia sp. Bp8994; assembly: GCF_003853805.1. Lineage (NCBI taxonomy): Bacteria > Pseudomonadati > Pseudomonadota > Betaproteobacteria > Burkholderiales > Burkholderiaceae > Burkholderia > Burkholderia sp. Bp8994. Next base: position 111,566 of record NZ_QTQH01000013.1, on the reverse strand, counting down.
TGAGCAGCGTGGGAAACTTCATGGAACTCCGCGAATCGGGTGAACGTCGGGCGGCATGCGGCGATGCGAGCGAACGTATCGCCGGGCCGGTACGCTGCGTAGTCTGCAACGTCCGTGCACGGTTCGCGGTATCCATTTGTAACCAATTGCACGGATGGCGCGCGCAAGCATCGGCAGGACCGCCTGCATCGCTGCGCCGCCGCTGTCCTTCGCGTTGAGTCGCGTTAACGCACGCCGCCACACGTGGACGCCTATTGCCGCTCCTGCTTCACGCGACTCACGAGCTGCGTCGGGCTCACGAACTGCAGCGCGATCACGACCCACACGAGCGTGATGGCCATGTAGATCATCGCCATCGCGTCGATCGACTGCGGCGCGCGCACGCCGGTCGAGAACACCGCGTAATACAGCGCGACGACGAGCGTCTGCGTGCTCGGGCCCGCGGTGAAGAAGGTCAGCTCGAACATCCCGATCGTGCGCACCAGCACGAGCAGCCCGGCCGCGAGCATGCCGGGCACCAGCAGCGGCAACAGCACGTAGCGGAAATAGCGCCACGTGTTCGCGCCGAAGATGCGCGCGGCGGCTTCGAGGTTCGGATCGATCTGCTCGAGGAACGGCGTCATCACGAGGATCACGAACGGCAGCGCCGGTACCAGGTTCGCGAGGATCACGCCCGGCAGCGTGCCGGCGAGCCCGACCTTGTACATCACGGTCGCCATCGGGATCCCGTACGTGACGGGCGGCACCATCAGCGGCAGCAGGAACACCAGCAGCGCGAAGCGCTTGCCGCGGAATTGCACGCGCGCGAGCGCATAGGCGGCCGGCACGCCGAGCGCGACCGACAGCAGCACCACCGCGCCGACCACTTCGACCGTCACCCACAGCACGCTCGCGAGCTGGAAGTCTTCCCACGCCTTGGCATACCAGTGCAGCGTGAAGCCCTGCGGCAGCGGCGTGCCGAACCAGCGCGTCGCGACCGAGTTCACCGCGACGGTCGCGATCAGCAGCATCACGTTCAGCAGGAAGAACGCCATCAGCCCCCACACGAGCGCCTTCCATGCACGGCCGGCGAGGCTGCCGCGCAGTTTGCGCGGCTTCATCGCGTTGACCGGCTGCGCGCCGGGCGGGCTGTGCTTCGGCGGCCACGCCGGCGCGGCATGATTGTCGGTCGCCATCAGCCCTTGCCTCCCGTGACCGGACCGGTATAGAAGAAGCGGCGCGCGCCGAGCATCGACGCGACCACCAGCAGCTGCACGAAGCCCATCACGATCGCGATCGCCGACGCGAGCGAATAGTCGTAGCTCTCGAACGCGGCTTCGGCGGCCGCGATCGAGATCACTCGCGTCGGCCCGGCCGGCGCGCCGAGCAGCACGGCTGACGGGAACACCGAGAACGCCTGCACGAACGACAGGCACGCGGCCATCGTGAGCCCCGGCACGAGCAGCGGCAGGTAGATCCGCCGGAACTGCTGCCACGGGTTCGCGCCGAGCGTGGCCGCGGCGCGCGCGAGCGTCGGGTCGATGCCGCTGATGTACGACAGCATCAGCAGGAACGCGAACGGAAAGCCCGACACGATCAGCGACAGCAGCACGCCCCAGTAGTTGTGCGTGAGGCGCACCTCGTCGGTGTACAGGTGCAGCCCTTGCAGCGCCTGCGGGAACCAGCCGTTCGGGCCGAAGTACGTGAGCATCCCGTCGGCGACGAGCACCGTGCCGAGCGTGACGGGAATCACGAGCAGCGTCGTGACGAACTTCTGGTACGGCGAGTTGCGGCGCAGCGCGAACGCGACAGGCACCGCGATGCCGACGTTGATCAGCGTCGCCGGCACCGCGAGCTTCAGCGTGACGAGCACGGTCGGCCACATCGCCGTGTCGGTGAAGAACTGCACGTAGTTCGCGAGCACGCCGCCGCCGTTCGTCGGCTGGAACGACAGCACGAGGCCGTACGCGAACGGATAGATGAACAGCGCGACGATGAACGCGAGCGCGGGCGTGACGAGCCACGCCTTCGCGTCGCGCGGCGCGCCGCCGGTCGCGAGCGTGCTCATGCGGCACCGCCCTTGCAAGTGCTGTTTCGACAGTGCCCGACAGAAGCATTCCGTTGCGCAAGAATGTGCGTCCGGCGGCGATCGGGGATGGTTTTCATGCTGGCCTCCCGGGGGCGCGCTGCCGCGCACGCGGCGCCGCGGCCGTTCATCGCGCGTCTCCCGCATAGACGAGCGTGCGCGCCGGGCTCACGCGCAGCCGCAGCCGTTCGCCCTGCGCGAATTCGCCGGCGACGCGCGCCCAGATCGGGCCGAACGGCGTGATCGCGCGAATGAGCGAGTCGCGGCCGCCGTATTCGACCGTTTCGACGGTCGCGTCGAATGCGTTGTCGGCGCCTGCTTGTGCGCGCTCGATGTCGTCGGGGCGCAGCGCGACCACGACGTCCTTGCCGTCGAAGCCCGCCATCGGCACGCCGGTGATGCGCACACCCGCGGCGGCGACGTTCACGTAATCGCCGGCCATGCCTTCGAGCGTGAACGGCAGCACGTTGCGATAGCCCATGAAGCGCGCGACGTGCAGGTTGTGCGGGCGCGTGTACACGTCCTTCGGCGACGCGACCTGCTGCACGACGCCCTCCTTCATCACGACGATCCGGTCGGCCATCGACAGCGCCTCGTCCTGGTCGTGCGTCACGTAGATCGTCGCGCGTTCGAGTTGCGTGTGGATGCGGCGGATCTCGGCGCGCATCTCGATGCGCAGCTTCGTGTCGAGGTTCGACAGCGGCTCGTCCATCAGCACCAGCGGCGGCTCGATGACGATCGCGCGCGCGATCGCGACGCGCTGCTGCTGCCCGCCCGACAACTGCCCGGGCAGCTTGCCCTCGTGGCCGACGAGCTGCACGAGTTCGAGCGCCTGCTGCGCGCGCCGCCGCGTTTCCTGCTTCGGCACGCCGCGCATCTTCAGCCCGAAGCCGACGTTTTCGAGCACCGACATGTGCGGAAACAGCGCGTAGTTCTGGAACACCATGCCGAAGCCGCGGCGCTCGGGCGGCAGCACGTCGATGCGCGTGTCGTCGAGCCAGATGCCGCCGCTCGTGAGCGGCTGCAGCCCGGCGATGCAGTTCAGCGCGGTCGACTTGCCGCAGCCCGACGGGCCGAGCAGCGCGACGAACTCGCCGCGCCGGATGTCGAGATCGAGCCCGTTCAGTGCGGCGACCTGCGCGCCCTCCGCATTGGTGAAGCTGCGGCACACGCCGTCGAGCCGCAACCGTTCGAAACTGTGCTTCATTACGCGAACTCCGTCGGCGCGGGCGCCGCGGCGCCCGCGGGTTCATCCGTCATTTCGACTTCTGCGACCCGATCTCGCGGTCCCACTTCTGGAACGCGGCCACCATCGCCTGCGCGTTGAGCGGCTGCACGTGCGGACGTTCCGCGAGCAGCTTCGCGTACTCGGGGCGGCCGAACTTCCTGATCACTTCCTGGCTGTGCGCGGGCGCCATCTCGAGCGTCACGCCCTTCACCGCCGGGCCCGGATAGAAGTAGCCGTCGTCGTAGGTCATCGCCTGCTGCGCCGGTTCGAGCAGGAAGTTCATCAGCTTGAACAGCACGTCGAGCTTGTCCTTCGCCACGCCCTTCGGAATCACCATGTAGTGCGCGTCGTTGACCCACGTCATGTTGTCGAACGCCTGGATCCGGAAGTCGGCCGGCACGATGCCGAGCGCGCGCGGGTTGAGGTCCCAGCCGGTGACGGTCACGGTCATGTCGCGCGTGCCTTCGCCGAGCTCCTTCATCACGGCCGACGTGCCGCCCGGGTAGTACGGCACGCAGTCGTTGAGCTGCTTCAGGAACGCCCAGGTCTTGTCCCAGCCGTTGATCGGATCCTGCGGGTTCTTGTCGCCCAGCACGTACGGCAGCCCCATCAGGAACGTGCGGCCGGGGCCCGAGTTCGCCGGGCGCGCGTAGATCAGCTTGTTCGGATGCGCCTTGCACCACGCGAGCAGCTGTTCGGGCGTCTTCGGCGGGTCGGCGACCTTCGCCGGGTTGTATTCGAGCAGCGGGCCGGCCGGCATGTAGGTCACTTCGAGGCCGAAGCCCTGCGCGACATCCTGCATCTTGCGCGGGCCGGGCGCGTACCGGTCGAGCACGCCGGGGAACGCGCCCGCGTTGTCGGGCAGCAGCTTCAGCCACAGGTTCTGCTCGATGCCGGCGGCCAGCGCGTCGGTGCCGGTCAGCACGAGATCGATGTCGGCGCGCCCCGCCGCCTGCATCGCCTTGATCTTGCCCGGCAGCTGCGGCGCGGGCGCGTTCGTGAACGTGACGTTCGCGACGAGATTCGGGTTCTTCTCCTTGAACGCCTCGATGGCCTTCTGCGTGAGCTGCAGGTTGCCCGCGACGTCGACGACGTTCAGCGATACGGGTGCGGCAACGGCTGCCGCGGCCGACAGCGTGAAACCCAGCGCGAGTGCGATCCGGCGGACACGGCGAGCGATCGGGGTGGCGTTCATGTCTCCTCACTTCGGTCGGTGGATGGGACCTTTCTTTTCAGGAAATCATGACGGCGTTATACGATGTCGGTCAACAAAAAACCGACTGGCGCGGGGCGGGAATTTCCCTAACAGAAACCTTCCGTTTCCCGAGGATTTGTAGATTGAACGATTTGGCGCCGCGACACGGCGACGGGCACGCGGCGTGTTAGGACGTCGTATGTCGCTGGGCGCTCAAATGGAATCGGTTCACGTTGACGCGCCGGCAGGGAATTCATGCGCGGCGCGTTGCCGATGGCGCTCAGGCCGCACCGAGCGCGATCACCTCCCCGATCAGCCGCTCCGCATCCCGCCACTCGCCGTACCCGGACGCCGGATTCAGATGCCCGACTTCGCCGAGATCGACGAGCTTGCTGCCCCACCCGGCCGCCAGCAGTTCGACGCGTTCGAAGCGCGCGAGCGGATCGTTGCGGCTAGCGGCCACGACGCTCGGAAACGGCAGCCGCCCGGTCGGTACCGGGGTCCAGCCGTTCGCGGCGATCGCGTCGGGCGCCGGGTAACCGGCGGGCATCGGCGTGTCGAGATCGGCCGGTGCCGCGAGCAGCGCGCCGTGGATCTTGCGCGTGGCCTGCCGTGCCCAGTGCACCGTGATCATCACGCCCGCGCTGTGCGCGACCAGAATCACGGGGCCGTCGATCGCGGCGAGCGCCGCATCGAGTGCCGCGACGCGCGCGGCGCGGCTCAGCTTGTCGGCTTCGAGCGGCGCGACGGACCGTGCGTTCGGCAGGCGTCGTTGCAGATGCGTCTGCCAATGGTCTTCGACGTGATCGCGCAAGCCGGGCACGATCAGGATGGTGGGCGCGGTCGCCAGGGTCATGCAGCCTCCGGGAGGGTTCGGTTCAGGAAAGGTGGGACGCGCGCCGTTCGCGTTCGACGCGCGCGAGATCGGCCGCGTAGCTCGCGCGTCCGATCGCGAACAACACGGCGGCCGCGAGCGGCACGACGGGAATCCATTGCAGTGCGCCGACGAGGCCGGCGCGATCGGCGACCCACCCCGTCAGCAGCGGGCCCGGCGCCATGCCGAGCAGGTTGTTGGCGAGCGTGAGCGTCGCGAACGCCGATGCATGGATCGCGGCGGGCGTCAGGTTCGCGACCATCGCGCCCGATGCGCCGGACGCGCCCGCACCGACCAGCATGCCCGCGCAAATCAGCGCGAGTTGCAGCGGCCCGGGCGGCAGCCGGAACGCGGCCGCGAGGCACACGCCCGTCAGCACGCAATACGCGATCGCGGTCAACCACTTGCGCTTGCCGTCGGTTTTGCCGACACGGTCGGTGACGATCCCGCAGCCGACCATCCCGACGCCCGACAGCAGCACGAAGCCGGCCGCGAGCACCGCGGCGCGGTCCGGCGCCATCGCGTAATAACGGTTCAGGTAGCTCGGCAGCCACGCGAACAGCGCGCCGGGCACGAACAGGTGCAGCCCGCTGCCGACATACGCGCAGATCACCGAACGCGATGCGAACAGCCCCGACATCAGCGCGCGCACGCTGCCGCGCAGGTCGCGCGGCGCATCGGCATGGGGCCGGCACGGTTCGACGCGGCAGGCCGCGAGCCGCCGTTCGGTGACCACGCCGCGGTACGCGACGAGCAGCACGATGCCGAGCGCGGCCATCACGCCGAACGACCAGCGCCAGCCGAGATGCGCGCCGACGAGGCCGCCGAGCGCCATCCCGAACACGGAGCCGAACGCGCCGCCGGCCATGAACGCGCCGGTCAGCGTCGCGCGCAGCCGGGCCGGAAAGATGCTGAGGATCAGTGCGACGCCGACGCTGCCGTACGCGGCTTCGCCGAGCCCGACGAGGCCGCGCGACACGAGCATTTGGGCGTAGTTGGTCGACAGCGCGCAGCCGAGCGTCGCGACGCTCCACAGCGCGGCCATCAGCACGATGCTGCGCACGCGGCCGAAGCGGTCGGCGAGCACCGACAGCGGGAACGTCAGCAGGCCGACCAGCAGCGCGACGACGCCGGAGAGCGAGCCGAGCTGCGTGTCCGACAGTCCCCACGCGTGCTTGAGGAGCGGAAACACGGCATTGAGCACCTGCCGCGACATGTAGTCCGACAGCAGCAGGCCGACGGTCAGCCCGAACACGAGCCAGGCATAGGCCGGCGCGCGCCGCCCGGTGGCCGCCACGTCCTGCAGCGACGGCTCGACGTGATGAATCAGCATGCGTGTCTCCTCCGGCACCGGTGCGGCAACGCGCCGGCGCGGCTTGCGCGGCCCCGCTCCGTTCGTCGGAGCTTGCCTCGCGCACGGCGCGAGGGTGGGTGCCGCGCCACATCGATCGGCGGGCGGCGCTCGCGGGCCGCCCGGTTGCACGGTCGCCCGGTGCGTCAGGCCGCGCGCAGCGGCACGCTCAGCTGGCCCGGCCGGCGGTTCGGCGCCATCCCGAGCTGCGCGAGCGTCTCGTCGACGCCGTCGTACTGCACGCCGATCCGGTAGATCGCCTTCGCCTCCTTGCCGGTGGCGATCTCGCGCCCGAGTTCGCGCGCGATCCGCGCGCACTGCTCGACCTGCTGCACCGACGTCATCCGGTTGCCCTTCTGGTCGATGATCGTGTCCTCGATCCCGCAGCGCGGATGCAGGCCCAGCGCCATCGCGACCGTGTTGATCGGCAGCACGTTCTTCATCAGCGATTCGAGCGTGATGCACGCGCCGTCCGGGCAGCGCCGCACGAATTCCATGAAGTTGTACGGATTCGGGCCGTCGAAGCCGCCGCCGATGCCGACCCACGTGACGTTCAGCGGCCCGCGATAGACGCCGCGGCGGATGATCCGCTCGAGCGTCTCGAGCGCGTGCATGCCGGTGAGCTGGAAATGCGGCTGGATGCCGGCCGCCTGCAGCCGGCGCAGGTGCTCGTCGACCCAGCCGGGGCCGGCCGGCACGGTCATCTCGCGGTACGCGTCCCACAGCGCGGCTTCGTTCAGCGAGGTGCCGGCGATGTCCTTGCGGTTCATCAGCTCGGTGATGTTCATCTGCACGGTGTTGATCGCGACCGTCACCTGGTCGGGCTTCGGCGTCAGCTCGGCGAGCATGTGGCGCGTGTCGTCGGACAGCCATTTCGCCTCGGCGCCGTCGCCTTCCGGCGCGAACGAGATCGAGCCGCCGACCTGCAGGATCATGTCGGGCACCGCCTCGCGCAGCCGGCCGAGCAGCTCGTTGAATTTCGACAGCCGCTTGCTGCCCTTGCCGTCGAGTTCGCGCACGTGCAGGTGCAGCACCGTCGCGCCCGCGTTGTAGCAGTCGACGGCCTTCTGCACGTGCTCGTCCATCGTCACCGGAATGTCTTCCGGAAAGTCGGCGGGCATCCATTCGGGGCCGTACGGCGCGACCGTGATGACTACCTTGTCCTGGTTTTCCGGGTGCAGCGAATCGTCGAGAAATTGCATGTCGTCCTCCAGTGGGAATCGTTTTAGTGCAGGCGTACGGGCGTGCGTATCCCGCCGCGCCGGGCGGCTGGCCTGGCGCGTCGTGTACAGGGTTGCGAGTCGGTTAAGGTGCGGGCGCGCTCAGAACGGCACGTCGCCGACGATGCCCGCGCGCTCCATCCTGCGCACGCACGGCGGGTAGTCCATCACCGCGTAATGCTGGGTGCTGCGGTTGTCCCAGATCGCGACGCTGTTCTTCTTCCAGCGCCAGCGCACCTGGTATTCGGGGATGTAAGCCTGGCTGATCAGGTATTGCAGCAGCTGGCCGGCGCCCGGATTCGCGTCCTGCCCGAAGCGCACGCGCCCGGGCGTATGGAAGTTCGTGAAGTGCGTCGTGAACGCGTTCACGTACAGCACCTTCTCGCCGGTTTCGGGATGCGTGCGCACGACCGGATGCTCTGCGTCCGGATACTGCGCCTTCAGCGCGAGGCGCTTGTCGACCGGCATCGCCGCGCCGAAGCTCGCCTCGATGCTGTGGCGTGCGCGCAAGTCTTCGATCTGCTGCTTCACGTGTTCCGGCAGGTTCTCGTATGCGAGCACCATGTTCGCCCACATCGTGTCGCCGCCAACCGGCGGACCCTCGATGCAGCGCAGCACACAGCCGAGCGGCGGCGCCACGCGCCAGCTCGCATCGCTGTGCCACGCATTCTCGTAGCGGTCGTTCGGCTGGTCGGGCGACTTGTAGATCCGCACGAGCCCCGGGTGCTCGGGATCGCTGCCGGCGACCGGATGATCCTCGAGCTCGCCGAAGCGGCGTGCGAACGCGACGTGCTCGGCGCGCGTGATGTCCTGGTCGCGCAGGAACAGCACGCGATGGCGCAGCAGTTGCGTGCGGATCTCGGCGAACAGGCCGTCGTCGTGCACGGCGTCGGCGAGGCTCACGTCCAGCAGCTCCGCGCCGATCGCACAGGTCAGGGGTTCGACTCGCATGCGCGTCTCCTCAGACGATGAATACCGACGAGCCGGTCGTCTTGCGCGACTCGAGATCGCGGTGCGCCTGTGCCGCGTCCTGCAGCGCGTAACGCTGGTTGATCTCGATCCGGATGCGGCCGGCCGCGACGTGCGCGAACAGCTCGCCGGCTAGGTCGTTCTTCTCGGCCGGATCGGCGATGTAGTCGGCCAGCGCCGGGCGCGTCAGGTACAGCGAACCCTTCATCGCGAGGCGCTGCGGGTCGAACGGCGGGATCGGGCCCGACGCGGTACCGACGCAGACCATCAGCCCGCGCCGCTTCAGCGAATCGAGCGAGCCCTCGAAGGTGTCCTTGCCGACGCTGTCGAACACGACGTCGACGCCCGCGCCGCCGGTCAGTTCGCGCACGCGCTTCGCGACGTCCTCGCGGCTGTAGTCGATCGTATGGTCGCAGCCATGCGCGCGGGCGATCGCGGCCTTGTGCTCGCTCGACACGGTGCCGATCACCGTCAGCCCGAGCAGCTTCGCCCATTGCGACACGATCAACCCGACGCCGCCCGCGGCCGCGTGCAGCAGGATCGTGTCGCCCGGCGCGAACGCGTGGATGCGGCGCAACAGGTACGCCGACGTCAGGCCGCGCATCGTCATCGCCGCGGCCGTTTCGCAGGCGATCCCGGCCGGCAGCTTCACGAGCGGCGCGGCGGCGATCAGCCGTTCGGTGCTGTACGCGCCGAGCGTGTTCAGGAAGCCGGTGTAGGTCACCCGGTCGCCGGCGGCGACGTTCGTCACGCCGGGGCCGACGGCCTCGACCACGCCGGCGGCCTCGACGCCGATGCCGGCCGGCAGCGGCACCGGATACAGGCCGCTGCGGAAATACGTGTCGGCGAAGTTCAGGCCGACGGCCTCGTGCCGCAGGCGGACCTGCCCCGCGCCCGGGTCGCCGACTTCGACCGCTTCCCAGCGCAGCACGTCGGGGCCGCCGGTTTCGTGGAATCGCACTGCATGTGCCATCTGGTTCTCCGTAGGGTTTCAGTCGGATGCGCGTCACGCATCGTCGGGTTCGTCCGCGTCCGGCGTCGTCGCGGCTGAGCCGCTCGCCGGAGGCGCGTCCAGTTCGGTCCAGTCGGCGTCGCTCAAATAGCGCCGCGCGGCCGGGAAAATCACGCCTTCCATGCGCCCCATCTGCTCGAACGCGCCGCGCGCATAGACGGCGAGCGCTGCATCGAACGCGGCCGACGGCAAGCCGTCGGCGGCGAGCCGCGCCAGCGCGTCGAGCGCGTGCGCGTCGCGGCGCCGCTGGCGGTCGAGCTCGTCGAGTTCGGCCGCGGTGCTCTCCGCCCGTCTGCGCAATGCCGCGCACAGGCGTGCTTCGGCGGACGGCCCGGAACGCGCGTCCTGCAGCGCCGCGAGCGACGCCAACGCGGCGTGCACCGCGAGCGCGCGGTCTGCATCGGCGGCCGGCCGCGTTGCCGAGTCCGGGGCTTCGCTCGCGAGCGTCGGCGCCTGCAACTGCGTCAGCGCCTGCAACTGCGCGCCGAGCGCGCGATGCGCGGCGAGACAGCGGGCCATCACGCGCGCCTCTGCCGGCGCACGCCGCGCCGGGCACACGAGCACCGGCACGCCGCTCGTCGCCAGCAGCAACCGCCGTTGCGCGGCCGCGCCGGCATCGGCATCGTGCGGCAGCGCCGCGACGCCGATCAGGTCGCAGCCGAGTTCGCCGGCGAGCGTGGCGGGCGACGTGCCGCCGGCCCCCGGATCGCCGGCCCCCGCGATCGCATGGGACAGGCCCTGCGCCCGGGCGGCGGCTTCCACTTTCGCACCGTGTTCCGGCATCCGCGCTCCGGATAAACGCGAGTCGGAGCCAGGCGATTGCGGCGCCGCGCCGGACAGCACGAACGTGACCCGCGCGCCGACCGCACGCGCCAGTTCGAGCGCATGGCCGATCGCGTCGATGCCGCCGGGCACGCCGTCGACCGTCACGAGCAGATGGCGATACATCGTGCCGCTCCGTTTATCCGGCGCTCGCCGCGCTGCGGCGCGCGCCGGTCGATACGATGTTCATGGCCCCTCCCCGTTGCATTCGTCAATCGCGTTCGTCACGCCTCGGAATCCATGCTATCGGCCGGGAGGCGGCGCGGCCCCACTCGCCGCGGGGGGGATTGACGCGCGAACGCGGTTCGGCCGATCCTTCCCCCCACGCCCACCCCGGACGCCGGCCTGCACGGCAGCGCCGGATTCCGACTGCTGCCCCGATGGCTCACCCACCCGAACGCGCCGACGCGCCCCCGACCGAACTCGTGCTGAAGACGACCGCGCCGCGCGTGCCGGCGCAGTTGCTCGCGCGCGCGCGGCTGAGCCTTGCCGCGGCGGCGTTCGACGCCCGGCCCGTCACGCTCGTGCAGGCGCCGGCCGGCTACGGCAAGACCTCGCTGCTCGCGCAATGGCGGCGCGAATCGCTCGCGCTCGGCCGCGCGGTCGTGTGGCTGTCCGCCGACGAGCGCGACGACGCGCCGCGCCTGCTGCAGGGGCTCGTGCAGGCGGTGCGCACCGGTTGCGCGCGGCCCGCGTTCGGGCGCCTGATTCCGGACGGCGCGGCCCGCGCGCTGGAGGGGCTGACCGCGTGGCTGGCCGAGGTCGCGCAACTGTCGATCGACGCGCTGCTGATCGTCGACGATGCGGAGCGGCTGCCCGCCGCCGGCCTCGACGCGCTGACCTACGTGCTGCACAACGCGCCGCAGAACCTGCGGGTGGTCGTCGCGGCCCGGCGCGGGCTCGATCACGCGGCCGGCGACCTGCTCGCCGGCGGGCAATGCACGCTCGCGGGCCCCGACTGGCTGCGCTTCACGCTCGACGAGACGATCGCGCTGGTCGGCGCGCGCTTTGCGCAGCGGGTCGACGCCGACGCGTGCGCGCGGCTGTTCGAGCGCGTCGACGGCTGGCCTCTCGGACTGCAGCTCGCGATGGCCGCGATGGCGCGCTCGGCCGATCCGCGCCAGGCCGTCGATGCGCTCGCCGCACGCATGGACGGCACGCGCGACCGGCTCGTCGAACTGCTGCTCGCGAATTTGTCGGCCGACGACACCGCGTTCCTGACCCGCACGAGCGTTGCCGACCGCCTGCATCCGTCGCTGTGCGCCGCGCTGCTCGACGACGCGGCCGCCCCCGACCGGCTCGCACGGCTCGCGCGCGACACGCCGCTGTTCATCGCGTCCGACGCTTCCGACTGGTGCCGGCTGCATCCGCTCGTGCGCGATACGCTGCGCGACCGTCTGACGACGAGCGCCGAAGCAGACCGCAGCGCGCTGCACGCACGCGCGGCCGCGTGGCTCGACGCGCACGGGATGACGGAGGAAGCGGCGCGCCACGCGTATGCGGCCGGCCAGTTCGAGACGGCATACGCGCTCGCGCAGCGCTGCCTCGAGGACGCGATCAAGCAGGGCCGCATCAACGACGTGCTCGACTGGCTCGCGCTGCTGCCCGATGCGGAACTCGACAAGCGCCCGACGCTGCGGATCGCGGTCGCGTGGGCGCTGGCGCTCGGCGAGCGCCATGTCGAGGCGCGGCGCCAGATCGCCGGCATCCTCGCCGACCCCGGCACGCCGGCCGCGATGCGCTACGAATGCGCGCTGATCCTCAGTGCGGCGGCCTACTACGCGGACGAAATCGACCATTTCGTCGAGCTGTTCGAACCGTGGGCCGACTTCACGCCGCCCAGGGCGACCTGGCTCGCGCAGATGCATGCGAACCGCCTGTCGGCGCGCGCGATCATCGTCGGCGAACCGGCGCAGGCGCGCCGCTTCCAGCAGGCCGCGCCGCGCGGCGCGACCGCGGCCGGGTTCGGCTACGTCGCGCGCTGGGGCGAGCTGATCACCGGCCTGAGCTACCTGCGCGAAGGCCAGATCCGGCTCGCGGACGACGCGTTGTCGCCGGCGCTCGCCCGCGCGGAAGCCGATCTCGGGCGCCGCCATCCGCTGACCTGCATGCTTGCGGCGATGTGCGCGGCGATCGCGTACGAGGCCGATCGCGTCGACCAGGCCGCCGCGCTGCTCGCGAACCGGCTCGACGTGCTCGAGCACGCGGGCACGCCCGACACCGTGCTGCTCGGCTACCGGACGGCCGCGCGCATCGCGCTGCTGCGCGGCGTCGAGCATCGCGCGATCGACCTGCTCGAGGCGCTCGACGCGATGGGCGTCGCGCGCCGGCTGCCGCGCCTGTCGGTCGCGAGCCTCGCCGAGCAGGTGCGCATTCACGCGGCGCGCTATCGCGAGGCGACCTGCCATGCGCTGGTCGAGCGGATCGATGCGATTGCCGCGGCCGAGTTTCCGTCGCACGGGCCGCTGTGGCGGCGCCCCGTCGTGCTGCTGCAGGCGATGGCGCACGCGGGCGCCGCGCTTGCCGCGCGCCGCTGGGACGATGCGTGCGCGGCGCTCGACGAAGCCGCCGTGCTGGCCCGCGAAATGAGCATGGGACGCGAGCGCATCGAGATCATGGCGCTCAGCGCGTTCGCGCTCGAACAGTCCGGGCACGGCGGCCGCGCGCTGCTCGACGAGGCGATGAACCTCGCGGACATGTTCGGCCTCACGCGCACGCTCGCCGACGCGCATCCGGCCGTCGCCGACTGGGCGCGCCGCATCGGCGACGAGACGGCCGCGGGCGACGGACCCGCCCGGCCCGCACAGCCGCAGCCGCGCATCGTGCCGCCCGCGCCGCGCAGCACGGCCAGCCCGCGCGCGGTGCCGAGCGTCGTGCTGACGCCGAAGGAGCGCGCGATCCTCGAACTGCTCGCGCGCAACCTGTCGAACAAGGAGATCGCGGTGGCGCTCGCCGTCGGCGAGGAAACCGTGAAGTGGCACCTGAAGAACCTGTTCGGCAAGCTCGACGCCAGCTCGCGCAAGCACGCGGTGCGCCGCGCGCTGGTGCTCGGGTTGCTCGAAAGCGCGCCTTGACGCGCGCGTTGCCCGCCTGCGCACGTCCGAACCGGCCTCAACTCGCGTCAACTCGCCTTAACTGGCCTTGATCGGCCTTGCCCGGCCGTTGATGACAACCGCGTCACCAGGGCTTCCCTCCGATTCTCCGCAACCCTGCCCCCCGCGCATGGGGGGGAGCGGCCGCGCGCCGTTGCGTAGTCTTTCCGCACGGCTCGCACCGGCGTCGCACCCGGCGCCCTCCCGCCTGCCTCGATGCTTCCCCTGCTGCACCCGCCCGGGCTCGATCCCGTGCGGTCCATTACGATCCTGGAGACTTCGATGAAGACGAAACTGGCCGCGCTCGCGGCGCTTGCCGGCAGTGCGGCGCTCGCGCACGCGCAATCCTCCGTCACGCTGTACGGGGTGGTCGACACGGGCCTGCTGTACCAGAGCACGTCGGCCGCGTCGTTCGGCCCGAGCGCGCCGAACACCGGCAAGGTGTTCCGCATGAAGGACGGCGGCATCTATTCGAGCTTCTGGGGCATCAAGGGCAGCGAGGACATCGGCGGCGGCTACAAGGTCAACTTCAAGCTGCAGGGCTCGTTCGACAGCGGCACCGGCAGGATGCAGCTGAGCGACACGCCGGGCGCCGTCGCGATCTTCAACCAGGTTGCGTCGCTCGGCGTGTCCGGGCCGTTCGGCACCTTCACGGCCGGCCGCCAGATCGTGCCGATGATCTACGCGATGGCCGACACCGACGTGCGCAACGCGCAGTTCTTCGGCAGCGTGCTGACCGCGTGGCTCGGCCTGAACACCGCGGCCGGCTGGCCGGGCACGAGCACCAACGGCGCGATCGGCGCGCTGTACGACAGCAATGCGCTCGTCTATCAGTCGCCGACCTTCGCGGGCGCGTCGATCGCGCTCGAATACGCGCCCGGCGGCGTCGCCGGGCAGTTCCAGGGCGGCACGCGCGAATCGGTCGTGCTGCGGTATTCGAACTACGGGCTCAACGCGTCGGCCGTCTACTACAACGGCCACGACACGAATCCGGCGCCGGGTGTCGCGCCGACCGGCGTCGACAACAACCGCTTCATCTACGTCGGCGCGAAATACACGATCCGTGACTTCTCGGTGTCGGCGTCGTACGGCAACGGCAGGAATCCGTCGCATGCGGACAAGGTGAACCTCGACATGCTGTCGGCCGGCGTCGGCTATCGCTTCACGCCCGCGTTGCAGGTGACGTCGGCGGTGTATTACCTGAAGGACCGCAACCGTTCGGAAAACCGCTCGACGGCCGTCGTGCTCACGGCCGACTACAGCCTGTCGAAGCGGTCGATGGTCTATGCGCAGGTCGGCCACGTGAACAACCGCGGCACGATGAACCAGATGCTCGTGTACGGGCAGCCGGTCGCGCCCGGGGTCGGCACGACCGCGGCGATGGTCGGGCTGCGGCACAACTTCTGACGATGCGGTGCGGTGTGGCACGGGTGCCGCAGCGCGCAGGGCCTGGCGCGATGTCCACAGGCACCCGTTCGCGACACGTCGATGCGTCGTCTGTTGAGGCGACTGACCGAAACAGGCAGGCGCGCTGCGCGCGGCGGCGCACGGACACGACGCGTGGCCGCCGTCTGCAGCGATCGCGGGGATCGGCTACAGTGGGCGTCTTCGGCGCGCCCCGCCCGCCGGTCGATGCGTTCGTCCCGTTCCTGCCGCCGTGTCAGCGGCTGCCCGGCGACGCGTAGCAGGCCGGCGGGGCGCGGATCCTCAACGTTGACGAACGAACCCCCATGCCCGATCTGTCCGCCTTCCCGATCACGAAAAAATGGCCGGCCCAGCATCCCGACCGTCTCCAGCTGTACTCGCTGCCGACGCCGAACGGCGTCAAGGTCTCGATCATGCTCGAGGAAACCGGCCTGCCGTACGAGCCGCACCTCGTGCGCTTCGACACGAACGACCAGCTGTCGCCCGAATTCCTGTCGCTGAACCCGAACAACAAGATCCCGGCGATCATCGATCCGAACGGCCCCGACGGCCGGCCGCTGGCGCTGTTCGAATCCGGCGCGATCCTGATCTATCTCGCGGACAAGACGGGCCAGTTGATCCCGAAGGATCCGGCGGGCCGCTACGAGACGATCCAGTGGGTGATGTTCCAGATGGGCGGCATCGGCCCGATGTTCGGCCAGGTCGGCTTCTTCCACAAGTTCGCGGGCCGCGACTACGAGGACAAGCGTCCGCGCGACCGCTACGTCGCCGAATCGAAGCGCCTGCTCGGCGTGCTCGACGCGCATCTCGCGAACCGCAAGTGGGTGCTGGGCGATTCGTACACGATCGCCGACATCGCGATCTTCCCGTGGGTGCGCAACCTCGTCGGCTTCTATGAAGCGGGCGACCTGGTCGGCTTCGGCGAATTCAAGCATGTCGCGCGGGCGCTCGACGCGTTCGTCGCGCGTCCGGCCGTCGCGCGCGGGCTCAACATCCCGGCACGCGGCTGAGCCGCGCGGCGGGCGCACCCGGTGCGGCCCGCCGTCTGTCCGGCCCGCCGCATCGCGCGGCGGGCGGTTCACGCGCTGCCTTTCGCGCGTTTTCTTTCGGTGTTTCCATGTCCCGCTCGTCGCGTTCGTTCGACGTGACGATGCGGCGGCGCTACCTTTCGGCCGACGCTTCTCCTCCCAATCCCGCCAGCAGCTTTTCGAGCAACGCCGCAAGTTGCGCCTGCTCCGCCTCCGACAGCGCGGCCAGCATCGCGCGCTGATTGTCGACGTGCGCGACCACCGCATCGTCGATCAGCGCGCGGCCGGCGTCGGTCAGCGCGACGAGCGTGCCGCGGCCGTCGGCCGGGTTCGGCCGGCGCTCGACCCAGCCGGCCTTCTGCAGCCGGTCGATGCGCGCGGTCATCCCGCCCGACGACATCATCAGCGCGTCGTACAGGGCCGTCGGCGTCAGCGCGAACGGCGCGCCGCTGCGCCGCAGCGTCGCCAGCACGTCGAACTCGCCCGGCTGCATCCCGTAGCGCGCGAACAGCGGATTGAGACCGTCGCGCGCGATCACGAGCGCGGCTTCCTGCAGCCGTCCCATCACGAGCATCGACGACGCATCCAGATCCGGACGCTCGACGCGCCATTGCGCGAGCGCATGCGCGGCTCGATCCATTAACCCTCCTCGGCTCACCAGTTATCTTGACGTCGAGATAAATACGCATTTATCTTGATGTCGAGATACTTTACATGAAAATGCACGGCACGCAGGACGGAGGTGTCGTGCACCGATATCGAGGGCCACTCCATCATGAATCGCTCCACTTCCCCCGGCTGGCGGCTGGCCGCCGTCGTACTGGTCGGGTTGAACCTGCGGCCCGCGCTGGCCGCGATCGGTCCGCTGCTCGACATGATCCAGCGTGCGACCGGCATCGGCGATGGCGCGGCGAGCCTGCTGACCACGATCCCGATCCTGCTGATGGGCCTGGGCGCGCTCGGGGCGCGGTGGCTGCAGCGCGTGACGGGGATCGCCGGCGGCGTGTGGCTCGGCGTCGTGCTGATCGGGCTCGCGTGCGCGTCGCGCTTCGGCGCGCAGCACGCGTGGCTGCTGCTCGCGAGCGCAGGTTGCGCGGGCATCGGGATCGCGATGGTGCAGGCGCTGCTGCCGGGGTTCGTGAAGGCGCATTTCGCGACGCGCATCGGCGGCGCGATGGGCGTCTATTCGACGTCGATCATGGGCGGGGCGGTGCTCGCGAGCGTCGTCGCGCCGTTCGCCGCGGCCCGCTGGAGCTGGCTGGTCGCGCTCGCGGGCTGGGCGCTGCCGGCCGCGGTCGCGGCGCTCGCGTGGCCGCTGGCCAGTCGTGGCGGTGACGCACCGGCGTCCGGGCCGACGGCTGCGCCGCCGATGCAGGCGCGACCGTCGCGCTCGCCGCGGGCCTGGCGGCTCGCGATGTTCTTCGGGATCGCGACGGGTGCCTACACCCTCGTGCTCGCATGGCTGCCGCCGTACTACATGCGGCTCGGCTGGTCGCCGACCGCGGCCGGCAGCCTGCTCGGCGGCGTGACGCTCGCGGAAGTCGTCGCGGGGCTGGCGATCTCGGCGACGATCGACCGCCTGCCCGATCGCCGGCCCGCGCTGCACGCGGCGATCGCGTCGCTGTTCGCCGGATTGCTGGTGATGCTGGCCGCGCCGGACACGCTCGCGATGCCGGCCGCGCTGCTGCTTGGCGCGGGGATCGGCGCGCTGTTTCCGCTGTCGCTGATCGTCACGGTCGATCATGCGGCGACGCCGGCCGATGCGGCATCGCTGACCGGGTTCGTGCAGGGCGTCGGCTATCTGGTCGCCGGGTTGTTTCCGTTCGCGGCCGGCATCGTGCGCCAGCATCTCGCGGATCTGACGCCGGCATGGATCGCGATGGCATGCCTGTGCGTCGTGCTGTTCGCACTGGCGGCGGGCTTCGCGCCGCAGTTTGCGCGGCGTGTCGCGCGTGCGTAGCGCCGTTCAGAAGCGGCGCGTGAAGGCGTCGACCCGGTTCGTGGCCGGCGCGCGGTTGCCCGTTGCCGGTTCATGCAGTGCCGTTCGACGATGGACATCGATCGGCGGCCCGGTTCGCGCGGTTGCCCGTTGTCACCCGGTCGCGCCGGTTCACGCGGAGAGCGCCGCTCGACGATGGGTATTGATCGGTTGCCCCGCTCGCGAGGCAACCCATTGTCGCGATGCCTCGCAACGCGAAGTGCGTTGCGTTCGGTACACGCGTCATCACCCCCCGCTCGCGTACAGCGTCGAATCCGCGAACCCTTCCGCATCGAGCACGCGCCCGATCAGGATCAGCGCGGTGCGTTCGATCTGCGTGCCCTGCACCTTGCCGACGATGTCGGCCAGCGTGCCGGTCACGCGCTCCTCGTCGGGCCAGCTCGCGCGATAGATCACGGCGACCGGGCACGCGGGCCCGTAATGCGGCAGCACTTCGTCGACGATCCGCGCGAGATGCCGCACGCCGAGGTGAATCGCGAGCGTCGCGCGATGCGCGGCGAGCGCGCCGAGCGCTTCGCCTTCCGGCATCGTCGTCTTGCCCGCGAAGCGCGTGAGGATCACCGTCTGCGCGACACCGGGCAGCGTCAGCTCGACCCCGAGCGTCGCCGCGCAGGCGGCCGTGGCCGTCACGCCCGGCACGATTTCATAGGGAATCCCGAGCGCTTTCAGCCGGCGGATCTGTTCGCCGATCGCACCGTACAGCGACGGATCGCCCGAATGCACGCGCGCGACGTCCTGCCCTTTCGCATGCGCGTCGGCGAGCAGCGCGACGATCGCGTCGAGGTCGAGCTCGGCGGTATTGACGACCCGTTCCGCACGATGGCCGTCAAGCACGGCCGGCGGCACGAGCGACCCTGCATACAGGATCACCGGGCACGTGCGCACGAGGCGCTGGCCCTTTACCGTGATCAGCTCCGGGTCGCCGGGGCCCGCGCCGATGAAATACACCGTCATCGAAAAATCTCCGTCAATTCATGGGACAGCCGGGTTGCGTGGCATCAAGCACGCGCGGCCGGGTCGAGCGCATCGAGCAGCGCGGCGGCCGAGTTGAACGCGCGGTCGGCGTCAGGCAGCGGCGGCCGGCGCAGCATCACGACCGGCAGCCGGCGTTCGCGCGCGACGTCGAGCTTGGCTTCGGTCGCGGCGCCGCCGCTGTTCTTGCTGACGACGACGTCGATGCCCGCGAGCGCGAACAGCGCGCGCTCATTTTCGAGCGTGAACGGCCCGCGCGCGGCGACGATCTGCGCGCGCGCGTTGCCGGGATGCGCATCGAGGCAGCGCACCAGCCAGAACTGGTGCGGCGGGATCGCGTCGAGATGCGCGAGCGGTTCGCGGCCGAGCGTGAACAGCGGCCGCCGGAACGGCGCGAGCGCGGCCTCGATGCCGCCCCAGTCGTCGACCATCCGCCAGTCGTCGCCGGGTTGCGGCGCCCACGGCGCGCGGCGCAGCGCCCACAGCGGCACGCCCGCGTCGCGCGCGGCGGCCGCCGCGTTCGCGCTGATGCGCGCGGCATACGGATGCGTGGCGTCGATCACGAGGCCGATGCCGGCACCGCGCAGATACGCGGCGAGCCCCGCCGCCCCGCCGAAGCCGCCGACGCGCACGTCGCAGCGCAGGTCGTCGGGCACCTTGCCGAGACCCGCGAGGCTATAGACGTGCCGCGGACCGAGCGCGCGTGCGATCTTCAGCGCGTCGCCGGTGCCGCCGAGCACCAGGATGCGCGCGCTCATCGTGCGATCCCGACGAAGCGGCCCTGCCGGTCGATCGCGAACATCTCGACGGCGACCGATGGCGGCACGATGTCGCGCGCGACCCGCAGCGCGTGCGCGCAGACGAGGTCGCCGAGCGGCACGCCTTCGGCCTGCGCGAGCTTCAGCGCTTCCTGGCTGGTGTTCGCCGCGCGCATCGCGGCCTGCAGCGCGTCGTTCGCGCCCGCCTCGGCCGCCCACTGCGCGAGCAGCGGCAGGTCGATGCTCGAATGGCGGCTGTGCAGGTCGAGATGGCCGGCCGCGAGCTTGCTGAGCTTGCCGAAGCCGCCGCACATCGACAGGCGCGCGACCGGCGCGCGGCGCAGGTGCTTGAGCACCGCGCCGGCGAAATCGCCCATTTCGATCAGTGCCATGTCGGGCAGGCCGTAGTGCGCGCGCATCGCATCCTCGCTCGCGTTGCCGGTGCACGCGGCGATGTGCGCGATCCCGTTCGCGCGCGCGACGTCGATGCCCTGATGGATCGACGCGATGTACGCCGAGCACGAGAACGGCCGCACGATGCCGGTCGTGCCGAGAATCGACAAGCCGCCGACGATGCCCAGCCGCGGGTTCATCGTCTTCAGCGCGAGCGCCTCGCCGCCCTCGACACCGATCGTCACGTCGAAGCCGCCCGTGTAGCCGTATTCGGCCGCGAGCGCGTCGAGGTGCGCGGTCATCATCTGGCGCGGCACCGGATTGATCGCCGGTTCGCCGACCGGCAGCGTGAGCCCCGCGCGCGTGACGGTGCCGACCCCCGGCCCCGCGTGAAAACGCACGCCGGGCACGGCGGCGAGCGCGACCCGCGCGAAGATCAGCGCGCCGTGCGTGACGTCAGGATCGTCGCCGGCATCCTTGATCGTGCCGGCTTCCGCGCCGTCGGCCGTGGCCCGGCAGAACGCGAGCCGCATCATCACGCGCTGCCCCTTCGGCAACACGATCTCGACCGCATCGTCCGCGCGGCCCGCGAGCAGCACGCGTGCGGCGGCGAGCGACGTCGCGGTCGCGCAGCTGCCGGTCGTGTAGCCGAACCGCAGCGGTGCCGGTTGTTCGGGGGTTTCGTCGCGCATCAGGCAGGGTCCGCGAGGTCGGTCGCCGTGGAAGCGGGCTTGTGCACGTCGTACAGCGTGACGGGCAACGGCTGCCGCCACGTGTCGAAGCGGCCGAGCGGCTCGGCGTGCGCGAGCGATACGCGCGTGAGCGTGCCGCCGTGCGCGTCGCGCCACGCGGCGAGCGCCAGCTCGCCCTGCAGCGTGACCGCGTTCGCGACGAGCCGGCCGCCGGGCTTCAGTGCCGACCAGCACGCGTCGAGCACGCCGGGCACGGTCGCGCCGCCGCCGATGAAGATCGCGTCGGGCGCGGCGAGCCCCGCGAGCGCATCGGGCGCGCGCCCGGCCACGAGTTGCAGGCCCGGTACGCCGAGCGCGTCGCGGTTGTGCTCGATGTAGCGCTGCCGCTCCGCATGCGACTCGATCGCGATCGCCTGGCACGACGGATGCGCGCGCATCCACTCGATGCCGATCGAGCCGCTGCCCGCGCCGACGTCCCACAACAGTTCGCCGGGGGCAGGCGCGAGGCGTCCGAGCGTCAGCGCGCGCATGTCGCGCTTGGTGAGCTGGCCGTCGTGGCGGTACGCGTCGTCGGGCAGGCCGGGCGTGAGCGCGCGGCGCGGCGCATCGGGGCCTGCCTGGCAGTCGAGTGCGACGAGATTGAGCGCGGCGGTTTCGTCGATGTGCCAGTCTTGCGCGAGCCCGTCGATGCGCCGCTCGAGCGGGCCGCCGAGGTGCTCGAACACGCTGATGCGCGTCGGGCCGAAGCCGCGCGCGGCGAGTTCGGCGGCGACCGTGGCCGGCGTGCGGCCGTCGGCGCTCAGCACGAACAGGCGCCGGCCCGGCAGCAGGTGACGCGCCAGCGTCGCGAGCGGCCGGCCGACGAGCGACACCGCGCCGACGTCCTGCAACGCCCAGCCGAGCCGCGCGGCCGCCAGCGACAGCGACGACGGTGCGGGCAGCACGCGCCATTCGTCGGGGGACAGTTCGCGCGCGAGCGTCGCGCCGACGCCGAACAGCATCGGGTCGCCGCTCGCCAGCACGCAGACGGGCGAACCGCGCTGCGCGAGCAGGCCCGACAGGTCGAACGGCGACGGCCACGCGGCGCGTTCGGCCGGCAGCCGCGCGGGCAGCATGTCGAGGTGCCGCTTCGCGCCGATGACCCGCTTCGCCTCGAGCAGCGCGCGCCGCGCGCCGCGCCCGAGCCCCGCGTAGCCGTCGTCGCCGATGCCCACTACCGTCAGCCACGCCGTCATGCACCCTTCCCCTTCGTCCGATTCCATCGAGTCGCCGCACGGCGGCCGTGAAGGCGCCGGTGCGGCCGTCCGCATTGCGAAAGTCGGCATGGTACCGTGTTCCACCGCGCGTTTCATCTGCGAGCCCGCCGACGCCGGGCCGCGTTTCGCGTCGGCCGCGGCGCCTGCCCGACGGTCGCCCGGCGGTCGCCTGGGGGGCCCGAAACGCCGGTGAAATCGGGTATCCTACGGCCGTTCGTTCGCCGGTGCCCTTCGGGGCCGAAGAGGGAACACAGGGCGCGCCTCGCGCCGCTGTGGCTGCCCCCGCAACTGTAGACAGCGAGCCGATCTCCCCCCTCATGCCACTGGTTTCACCGGGAAGGCCGGGAGCCGGCGCCGACCTGTCAGCCAGGAGACCTGCCGGCCTGAAAGTGCGTGCGTGCCAGTCGGCGTCGGGCGGGGTGTACCGATGCGTTGGCCGCGGCGCGACACTGTCCCGGTATCCCGTTGAGATCCGCCCCCGATTCGAATCCTGCTTCGCCCGTCGTGCGCCCTTCGGCTTGCCCGGGGCTCGTGCGCGTCGTCGCGGCCGCCGACGGCGGGCTGTGCCGGATCAAGCTGCCGGGCGGCCGGCTCGACGCGCGGCAGGCGCGCGCGATCGCCGCCGTCGCGCGTGCCTGCGGCTCCGGCGCGATCGACGCGACCAATCGCGCGAATCTCCAGTTGCGCGGCATTCGCGACGGCACGGCCGATACGCTGGTCGACGCGTTGCTCGACGCGGGCCTGGGCCCACGCATCAACGCGGGCGAGGCCGCTGACGACCGCGCCGCGCTCGCCGCAAGCGACGACGTCCGCAACCTGATGCTCAGCCCGCTTGCGGGGCGCGATCCCGACGCGCTGCTCGACAGCCGCACACTCGCGCTTGCGCTGCTCGACATGCTGACGCACGAGCCGCGCCGCGGCGAACTGTCGCCGAAATTCTCGATCCAGCTCGACGGCGGCGAATCGGTCGCGGCGCTCGATCATCCGCACGACATCTGGCTCGCCGCGTGGCGTCGCGGCGACGGCGCGGTCCGCATCGCCGCGGGCCTGGCCGGCTGTCCGCCGGTCGCGCCCGGCGATCCGCCCGCCGCGTTCGACGTGGCGCCGGACCAGGCGGTCGCGCTCGTGCGCGCGTTGCTGCTGGCGTTCCTCGATCTCGCGCCGGCCGACGTCACGCGGATGCGCGCGTGGCTCGCGACCGGCGGCGCACGCGCGTTGCGCGAGCGTGCGCAGCATTACGTACCGTTCCCGCTCGAAGCCGATCCGGCACTGGCCGGCTGGCGGCGCACGCAAGCGGATGCCGCGCTGCGTTTCGGCGCACGGCCGTCGCGCGACGCGGATCGCTGCAGCATCGGCGCGCAGTTCGTGCTCGGCCGGCTCGACGCGTCGCAACTGGAACGGCTCGCGGCACTGGCCGA
Organism: Burkholderia sp. Bp8994; assembly: GCF_003853805.1. Classification (NCBI taxonomy): domain Bacteria; kingdom Pseudomonadati; phylum Pseudomonadota; class Betaproteobacteria; order Burkholderiales; family Burkholderiaceae; genus Burkholderia; species Burkholderia sp. Bp8994. The sequence goes on along the minus strand of NZ_QTQH01000013.1, from coordinate 87,797 downwards.
CGCCGACGGCGACGGCACGCTGTCGATGACGCCGTGGCAAGGCGTGTTCGTGCACGGCGTGCGGCACGAACGTGCGCCGGCCGTGCTCGACGCGCTGGCGTCGCTCGGGCTCGTGTGCACGACATCCGACCCGCTGGCGGCGCTGGTCGCCTGCACCGGCAGCGCGGGCTGCGCGAAGTCGCGTGCCGATACGAAACGCGATGCGCTCGCGCTGGCCGCGCGCGTCGGCCATCCGGTCGACGTGCACCTGACCGGCTGCGAGCGCCACTGTGCGCTGCCGCACCCCGCGACGCATACGCTCGTCGCGGTCGCGCCCGCGCGCTACGACCTTTACCGGCGCGACGCCGCCGCGGGCCTCGGCGCCCCGCTCGCGCGCCATCTGACGATTGACCAGGCCGCGGCCCGACTGACGGGCGCGCGCCACAGCCAGGACACCACCGATGCTTGACTACATTCGCGACGGGCAGGAAATCTACCGCCAGTCGTTCGCGACGATCCGCGCCGAGGCCGACCTGTCGCAGGTTCCGCCCGATCTCGAGAAACTCGCGGTGCGCGTGATCCACGCGTGCGGGATGGTCGATGTCACCTACGACCTGCGCTTCTCGGCCGGCGCCGGCACGGCGGGCCGTATGGCGCTCGCGGCCGGCGCGCCGATCCTGTGCGACGCGAAGATGGTTGCCGAAGGCATCACGCGCGCGCGGCTGCCGGCCGGCAATCGCGTGATCTGCACGCTCGGCGAACCGGAAGTGCCCGACCTCGCGCGGCATCTCGGCAACACCCGCTCGGCCGCGGCGCTCGAACTGTGGCGCCCGCATCTGGCCGGCAGCGTCGTCGTGATCGGCAATGCGCCGACCGCGCTGTTCCACCTGCTCGACATGATCGACGCCGGTGCGCCGCGTCCCGCGTTGATCCTCGGCTTTCCGGTCGGCTTCATCGGCGCGGCCGAATCGAAGGCGGCGCTCGACGCCGACAGCCGCGGCGTGCCGTACGTCGCGCTGCTCGGCCGGCGCGGCGGCAGCGCGATGGCGGCCGCCGCGGTCAACGCACTCGCGACGGAGGCCGAATGACGGCCCCGCGCGGACGCCTGTTCGGGGTCGGCGTCGGCCCAGGCGATCCTGAACTGATGACGATCAAGGCGCTGCGCGTGCTGCAGGCCGCGCCGGTGGTCGCGTATTTCGTCGCGAAGGGCAAGAAGGGCAATGCGTACGGAATCGTCGAGGCGCACCTGCGCGACGCGCAGACGCAATTGCCGCTCGTCTATCCGGTGACGACCGAGGCGCTGGCGCCGCCGCTTTGCTACGAGACCGTGATTGCCGACTTCTACGACACGGCGGCCGAGATCGTCGCGTCGCATCTCGATGCCGGGCGCGACGTCGCGGTGATCTGCGAAGGCGACCCGTTCTTCTACGGGTCGTACATGTACCTGCACGATCGCCTCGCGCCGCGCTACGACACCGAAGTGATCCCGGGCGTGTGCGCGATGCTCGGCGGCACGGCCGTGCTCGGCCAGCCGCTCGTCTATCGCAACCAGAGCCTGTCGGTGCTGTCCGGCGTGCTGCCGGAGGACGAATTGCGCGCGCGGCTCGCGCAGGCCGACGCGGCCGTCGTGATGAAGCTCGGCCGCAACTTCGACAAGGTGCGGCGCGTGCTCGACGAACTGGGGCTCGCGAAGCGCGCGCTGTACGTCGAGCGCGCGACGATGGCGGCCCAGCGCATCGTGCCGCTCGACGAAGTCGATCCGATGGCGTCGCCGTATTTCTCGCTGCTCGTCGTCCCGGGGGAAAAATGGCAAGGATGACGACTCCGCCCGCGATCGTGATTCTCGGCGCGGGCGCGCTCGATACCGCGCGGCGCATCCAGGCGCGTTATCCGGGCGCCGCCGTGCACGGGCTCGCGTCGCGCGTCGAGGCCGACGTGTCGTTCGACGAACTCGGCGCGCACCTGCGCGAACTCTACGCGCGCGGCTTGCCGATCGTCGCGCTGTGCGCGGCCGGCATCGTGATCCGTTGCGTCGCGCCGGCACTCGCCGACAAGGGTGTCGAACCGCCGGTACTCGCGGTCGCGGAAGACGGGTCGGCCGTCGTGCCGCTGCTCGGCGGGCTGACGGGCGTCAACGTGATCGCGCGCGAAATCGCCGAATGCCTCGGCGTCGCGCCGGCGATCACCACGAGCGGCGAACTGCGCTTCGGCGCATGCGTGCTCAACCCGCCCGACGGCTATGCGCTCGCCGATCTCCAGCAAGGCAAGCGCTTCGTGTCCGACCTGCTCGCGGGCGCGGCCACGCGCGTCGACGGCGCGGCGCCGTGGCTCGACGATGTCGCGCTGCCGCGCGACGGCGCGGCCGCGCATGCGATCCGCGTGACGCCCGATGCGTGGCGCGGCGCGCGGGACGAACTCGTGATCCATCCGCGCAGCGTGGTGGTCGGCGTCGATGCGCGCGGCGTGCGGGCCGATGCGGCGCCGTCGCTTGCCGAACGCATCGACGCGCTGCTCGACACGCACGGCCTCGCGCGGCTGGCGCTTGCCGCGCTCGTCGCACCGGCGACGTTGCTCGGCGATGCACGGGTCGAAGCCGCCGCACGGATGCTGGAGGTGCCGCTGCGCTTCGCCGATGTCGAAGGCGATGGTGATGGCGAAGGTGATGGTGATAAGGCCCGCGCTGGCAACACCGCTGCCGCCACCCTGCTCGCCCGCACGTTGCGCGTCGCGCATACGCTGCGCGCAGCGACCGATGGCCTCGCGTGCGCGGTCGCTGCCGAGCCCGTCGATCCCGCCACGCTCGGCCGTGCACGCGGCCGCCTGACGGTGCTCGGCCTCGGCCCCGGCGACGCCGCATGGCTCACGCCCGCGGCGCGCAGCGCGCTCGCGGACGCCACCGATATCCTCGGCTATACGACCTACGTGACGATGGCCGGCCCGTTCCGCGCGGAGCAGCGCGTGCACGGCACCGACAATCGCGAGGAAATGCAGCGTGCGCGTCATGCGTTCGAACTGGCGGCCGAGGGCCGGCGCGTCGCGGTCGTGTCGTCGGGCGATCCCGGCGTGTTCGCGATGGCCGCGGCCGTGCTCGAAGCCCTCGACGAAGCGCGCGATCCGCGCTGGGCCGCGGTCGAACTGCGCATCGAACCCGGCGTATCGGCATCGCTCGCGACCGCCGCGCAGGCCGGCGCACCGCTCGGCCACGATTTCTGCGCGATCTCGCTGTCGGACAACCTGAAGCCGTGGGACGTGATCGAGACGCGCCTGCGGCATGCGGCCCAGGCCGATCTCGTGATGGCGTTCTACAACCCGATCTCGCGTGCTCGGCCGTGGCAGCTCGATCGTGCGCTCGATGCGGTGCGTGCGCACCGCGCGGCCGATACGGTCGTCGTGCTCGGCCGCGACATCGGCCGGCCCGGCGCGACGCTCGCGACGACGACGCTCGGCGCGCTGCGCAGCGATCAGGTGGACATGCGCACGATGGTGATCGTCGGTTCGTCGACGACGCGGCGTTTCGCGATCGGCGACGGGCGTGAGTGGGTGTATACGCCGCGCTGGTATCGCTGAACTTTGATGCGGATTGAGCCACAGTCCAGCCTTGCTGGCCGGGGCGGTGGCGTGGTTCGGGCGTCGAGCTGCCCGGATATCGCGCGGCAGCCGTACGCGTTCGCAGCGACCTTCGGGAAGCTCGACGGCGAGCGGCGTACCGGCACGTGATGCGATGCGGCCGTTCCCGGTCGCTATCCGGCATTCGCCATCGCGGCGAACGGACGCGAAGCGAAGCAGGCGCCCCGCCCCGCTTCGCGGCCTTTGCTACCCGCGCCCCTGCTCGGCCAGCAGCCGCGCCTTCGCATCGACCAGCAGCGCTGCATGCGTGTCGCGATGCTGGCGGATCCGCTCGGTCGGCCCGACGACCGACAGCCCGTACCAGTCGCCGTCGAGCGTCAGCGCGACCGCGATCGCCGACAGCTCGGGCGCGCTCTCGCCGAAGTTCTCGGCCCAGCCGAGTTCGCGAAACCGCGTGGTTTGCGCGACGAGCGCCGGCAGGTCGGCCACCGTCGCATCGGTGAAGCGCTCGAACGACAACTGCGCGCCGAGCGCCTGCTGCGCATCGCTCGCGAGTTCCGCGAAGATCGCCTTGCCGATCGAGTTCGCATGCAGCGGGCGCAGCTCGCCCGGCTGGCGCGTATAGCGGATCGCCTGCTCCGACTCGACGACGTCGAGATACGTGACCGACGCGCCCTGGATCTTGCCGAGCACGGCCGTCTCGCGGCTCGCGTCGCGCAGCGCGACGAGACGCGGATGCACGATGTCGACGACGGGATCGGTCGCGTCGATCGCGGCGGCGATCGTCTGCAGGCGCCGCGTCGGATAGTAGCCGCCGCGCTTGCGCACCTCGTACAGATAGCCGCGGCTCACGAGCGTGCGCGCCATCGCCAGGCAGCTCGACGCCGGCACGTTGAGCAGGCGCGCGAGTTCGGTGAGCGGCAGCGGCCGCCGTTCGGCGGCGAACAGCTCGAAGAGATCGAGCGTGCGGGCAACGAGTTTGACGTCCATGACGAGCGCTTGATTCGGAACGGGAAACGCGCGCCGGGCGAGCCGCCGCGTGTCAGTACGACTTCGGCAGCCCGAGCACCTTCTCCGCGATGTAGCACAGGATCAGTTGCGGACTCACGGGCGCGAGCCTCGGAATCATACACTCGCGCAGGTAGCGCTCGACATGGTATTCCTTCGCATAGCCCATCCCGCCGTGCGTCGCGATCGCCGTCTGGCAGGCCTGGAACGCGGCTTCCGCGCCGAGGTACTTCGCGGCGTTCGCCTCCGCGCCGCACGGCTGCCCCGCGTCGTAGCGCGTCGCGGCCTTCATCACCATCAGCCACGCGGCCTCGAGCTGCATCCACGCCTGCGCGAGCGGATGCTGGATCGACTGGTTCTGCCCGATCGGCCGGCCGAACACGACGCGCTCGCACGCATACTGCGTCGCGCGTCGCAGCGCGGCCTGACCGAGGCCGATCGCCTCGGCGGCGATCAGGATCCGCTCGGGGTTCAGCCCGTGCAGCAGGTAGCGGAAGCCGTCGCCTTCGTTGCCGATCAGGTCGTCGCGCGGCACGCGCAGGTTGTCGATGAACAGCATGTTCGAATCGACGGCCTTGCGGCCCATTTTCTCGATCTCGCGCACCTCGACGCGCGCACGGTCGAGGTCGGTGTAGAACAGGCTCAAGCCGTCGGTCGGCTTCGCGACCTGGTCGAGCGGCGTCGTGCGCGCAATGATCAGCATCTTGTTCGCGACCTGCGCGGTCGAGATCCAGATCTTGCGTCCGCTCAGCACGTAGTGGTCGCCGTCGCGGCGCGCCTGCGTGCTCAGGTGCGTCGTGTCGAGGCCGGCGTCGGGCTCGGTCACCGCGAAGCAGGCCTTGTCGCGCCCGGCGATCAGCGGCGGCAGGAAGCGCGCCTTCTGCGCGTCGTTGCCGAACACCTGCACCGGGTTCAGCCCGAAGATGTTCATGTGGACGGCCGAGGCACCCGACAGGCCGGCGCCCGACGCGCTGATCGTGCGCATCATCAGCGCGGCCTCGGTCATCCCGAGCCCGGCGCCGCCGTGGGCCGGATCCATCGCGATGCCGAGCCAGCCGGCCTCGGCGAGCGCCGCGTGAAAGTCGGACGGAAATCCGCCCGCGCGATCGCGCTCGAGCCAGTAATCGTCGCCGAAGCGTTCGCAGATTTTCTCGATCGCGCTTTCGATCGCGCGCTGGTCGTCGGTCAGGTCGAACTGCATGGATTGCTCTCCAGGAAACGTGAACGGCCGCGCCGCGCTCGAGACGATGTCGGCCTTCGAGGGGTGTCGGTGGCGGCCGGCGCGGCGCGACAGGCACGCGGACGCTCACAACGGAAACACGCCCGCCACGACCGCGGCGAAGACCATCAGCACGGTGGCGGCGAACAGGAACGGGATCGTGAACTTCTGGTGCTCGGCCAGCTCGACGCCGGTCAGGCCGACGATCAGGAACGTCGCGGGCGTGAGCGGACTGACCGGGAACCCGGTGGTCATCTGGCCGAGCAGCGCGGCCTGCGCCATCTGGATCGGCGGTACGCCGAGCAGCTTCGCGCTTTCCGCGAGCACCGGCAGCACGCCGAAGTAGAACGAATCGGGATCGAACAGCAGGCTGAGCGGCATCGACAGCAGGCCGAGCACGAACGGCATGTGGCGCGCATGCTCGACCGGCACGTGCGCGACGACGACCTCGGCCATCGCCTTCAGCATCCCGGTGCCGGACATGATCCCGGTGAACGCGCCGGCCGCGAGCAGCACGCTCGCCATCATCAGCGCGGCCTTCGCGTGCGCGTCGATCCGCTCGCGCTGCGCCTGCACGTCCGGATAGTTGATGACGAGCGCGGCGACCGTGCCGAGCATGAACATCACCATCGGGTCGACGATGCCCGACACCAGCGTGCCGAGCACGACGAGCGTCAGCGCCAGGTTGATCCGGAAGCGGCCGGGCCGGCGCAGCACGCGCTCGGCGTCGGTCAGCTCGCGCGGCGCGACCGCGAGCGACGCCGCGCCGGCGCGATCGAGCCCGAGCCGCTTGGCCTCGCGCACGCCGAGCATGTAGGCGGTGCCGAACACGAACGCGAGCCCGACGATCTGCACCGGGATCATCGGCATGAAGATCGCCGAGCCGGGAATGTGCAAGGCCGCCGACGCGCGCAGCATCGGCCCGACCCATGGCAGGAAGTTGACCCCGGCCGCCATCGACGCGACGCACGCGAGAATCCGCCGGTCCATGCCGAGCCGCGTATAGAGCGGCATCATCGCGGGCAGCGTGACGAGAAACGTGACGGCGCCCGAGCCGTCCAGGTGGATCAGCAGCGCGAGCAGCGCCGAGCCCGTCACGATGCGCGGCGGATGGCAGCCGATCACGCGCAGCACGCCCGCGATGATCGGGTCGAGCATCCCCGCATCGGTGAGGATTCCGAAAAATAGAATCGCAAAAACGAACATCCCGGCGATCGGGCCGATGTTCTGCACGCCGCGCACGATGAACGTGCCGGTCGAGAGTCCGAAGCCGGCCGCGAGCGACGCGGCCACCGGCACGACGATCAGTGCGACGAGCGGCGACAGCCGCTTCGTGATGATCAGGCCGAACAGCGCGACGATCGCGATCGCGCCGATCCATGCGAGCATGATGTGTCTCCTCTGGCGCCGGCGCGCGTCGGGCGCGGTGCGGCGCGATGTCCGAAGCGGCGTGCGGGCGTGCGGCGGCGTCGGGCGCCTTCGCACGGCCGCCGGCCGCCAGGCGTGTCAGTTGCGGCGCGTGCGGCCGGCGTTGTCGTTGGTGTCGTTGGCGTGGGCGGCGTCGCATGCATCCTCGGCAAACACCTGAGCCGCGTGTTCGTTCAGCGCCGGCGGCGGCCGCCGGTACGTGGCCGGTGTGCGGCCGAGCTTGATCGGCGACGCGATGCCGCGATGCCGGCCCAGTTCGACCTTCATCTGCCGATGCGCGACGTGCGGATGGTCGAGCGCCGCATCGAGCCCGAGCACCGGCGCGCACGGCACACCGCGGCGCATCAGCTGCTCGGCGAGCGCCGCGCCGTCGTGCGCGGCCAGCGCCGTTTCGAGCAGCGCGCGCAACGCGGCGCGGTTCGCGCTGCGCGCGCGGTTGTCGGCGAAGCGCGGATCGGCGGGCCAGTCGCGCGTGCCGAGCACGTCGCACAGCGCGGCGAACTGCCCGTTGTTGCCGACCGCGAGAAAGATGTCGACGCTCGCGGTCGGAAAACTGTCGTACGGCGTGATGTTCGGATGCGCGTTGCCGGTGCGCGCCGGCGCCTTCCCGGAATGGAAGAAATTCGGCGTATGCGGATGCAGGATCGACAGCGCGCAGTCGAACAGCGTCGCTTCGACGAACTGGCCGCGCCCGCTCGCATCGCGTTCGCGCAGCGCCATCAGCACGCCGAGCGCCGCGTTCAGCCCGGTGACGAGATCGACGATCGGCACGCCGACGCGTAGCGGCGCGCCGCCCGCCTCGCCGTTCACGCTCATCAGCCCGGCCAGCGCCTGCACGGCCGCGTCGTAGCCGGGCAGGCCGCCGAGCGGGCCGTCCGCGCCGAAGCCCGACACGCGGCAATGGACGAGGCGCGGAAAGCGCGCGTGCAGCGTGTCGAAGCCGAGGCCCCAGCGCTCCATCGTGCCGATCTTGAAGTTCTCGACCAGCGCATCGGCGTGCTCGAGCAGGCCGAGCAACCGCTCGCGATCCGCCGGCTGCGTCAGGTCGAGCGCGATGCCGAGCTTGTTGCGGTTCACGCCGAGGAAATACGACGCCGTGTCGCCGTCGAACGGCGGCCCCCAGGTGCGCGTCTCGTCGCCCGACGGCGGTTCGACCTTGATCACCTCCGCGCCGTGGTCGGCGAGGATCTGCGTCGCGTACGGGCCGCCCAGCACCCGCGACAGATCGATGATGCGCAACCCCGCCAACGCGCCCTGCTGCTTCAGTTCCGCCATGCGTCTCGCTCCTGCTTCCGGTTGATCGGACCGCCGGTTCCGCCGGGCCGACAGCAGCGGCACGGTTGTCCGGACTCGAAGAATAATTCTTGGGTGTGAATTTATATTCACACTCGAGAATTTCATTGTCAAGCAGGAGATGCCCCGGCGGCCGCGCCGAGAACGCGGCCGGCCGCAAGTGGGGACGCCACCGAACGCCGGCCGGTTGCCGCGCCGGGCCGCGATTCGCTAAGCTGGCGGACGGTGCTCAACTGAAGAAAGGCGGAGATTTCATGAAACGCATGCTGCTCGCGGCCATCCTGCTGGCGTCGACGCTGGGCGTCGCCCGCGCGCAAACCCAGACCTTCCATTTTGGCGAGGGACAATTACAGCCGCGGGCCGCCGCGCCGGTGGCACGACCCGCGCCGGTGCGCCCGCACGTGACGCCGCCGCATCACCACCGGCGTACCGTCCACAAGCAGCGCCACGGGCGGTCCGGAAAGCCGGCGCGCGCGGGGATCGACACGCACGCGTGAGGTGATCCGCGTTGCGCGCGACAACGCACGGAACTGTCACGAACGGCCGGTATGATCGGCGCGGCGGCTTGCATGCCGTCGTGCCCGGCGATCGGCCGACGTGTATTTCCCTTCACGATTGAGCACCAGTTTTGTTTTGCCGAACATGAATACCGGGCCGGATACCGTCGTCAGCATCAAGGAACGCGCCACGATCGTGTGCCGCCAGCGCAGCAGCGTGCTGCTGGTCGCCCGTACCGCGGCGCGCTGGTCGCTGCCGGGCGGCACGATCCGGCGCGGCGAGACGCCGCTGGAGGCCGCGCAGCGGGAACTGGCGGAGGAAACGCGGCTGGAGGGGCTCGCGCTCGACTACGCGGTGCAGTTCGGCGGCCTCACGAAGCTCCATCACGTGTTCGTGGCCGACGTGCCGAAACACCTGACGCCACGCGCGAGCAACGAGATCGCGCGCTGCAAGTGGTTCGACGTCGAGCGGCTGGAGACGCTGCGTGCGAGCGTGCCGACCCGCAAGATCATCGAGCTGCTGCACCTCGACCGCTTTTCCGCGCTCGCGGACGGGCCGCTTCGCCCGCGCTGAACCGGCCCGCGCGGCTCACGCGCGCAGCAATGGCCCGGCCTTGCGCTCGAGCAGTGCGACCAGCTCGGGCTGCATGTAGGCGTAGCGATCGGGGATGTCGAGACAGACGATCTTCTTTTGCTTCAGCCGGGCGCCGAATCGGGCGTGTAGCTTCGCCTGGTGCGCGCGTTCCATCACGAACACGATCTCGGCCCATTCGAGCTGTTCCGCGGACAGACGCGTTTCCGCGTCGGGAGCGAGGCCCGCGGAGTCGGTTTCGACGCCCGGCCAAGCGGCGAACACCGCCTCGGCCGTCGGGCTGCGCAGCCGATTGCGGCTGCAGATGAACAGGGCGCGTGTCATGCCGGTGCGCGGCGGCGGGATCGTCCGCTCGACCGTTCAACCCTGCGGAATCGTGCCGGGCCGCACGTAGGCCAGCATGTGCGGCACGTAGTCGGCCTTGCCCAGCTCGACGCCGTGATGGCGCAGGATCGCGTACGCAGCGATCGAATGAAAATAGAACTGCGGCAGCGCCCAGTCGCGCACGTACTGCTCGCCCGTCATGTCGAACGCGATACCGTTCGGCAGTGCGAGCGCGATCGGCAGCGCGGCGCCGCCGTCGAGTGCGTCGGGCGCGAGTTCGCCGAGGAACGCGATCGTGCCGGCGAGGATGCCCTGCGCGTCGCCCAGCGTGCCGGGCTGCGCATCGGCATGCCAGCCGGCTTCCCGCAACGCCAGCAGCGCGTCCGGCAGCGGTTCGCCGCGCAGCCGGTAGACGGGTTCCATCGCCTGGAAACACGAAAACCGCACCTGGGCGGCAAGCGGATACATGTCGGGTGCGAGCTTCAGCGCGAGCACCGCATCGGGCGCGTCGCCGGCGGCCTGCCGGTGCGCCACGGCCTTGTCGAGCCACGCGGATTGCGCGCGCAGCATCTGGGTGAACGTTGGAACGAGAAGTTGAGTCGGTGACATCCATGCCCTCCGGTGGGTCGTTCGCGCCACGACATCGATGCCGGGGCAGCATCCGTATTCTGCCGTAGCGGACGGTTCGACGCGAAACCGGTGACGTATCGCACGATCGACGCGCGGGGCCTGATGTGTCACGGCTTGCCGTGGCGTGCCAGGAACCGGTCGAGCTGCGACGCGAACGTCTTGCCGTCGCGTGCGCTGAACGGGGCCGGCCCGCCCGTGTCGATGCCCGCGCTGCGCAGCTGATCCATCATCGCGCGCGTCGACAGGCGCTCCTCGATGTTCTCGCGGCTGAACCAGTTGCCGCGCGGGTCGAGCGCATGCGCGCCCTTGTCGAGGACGGCGGCGGCCAGCGGGATGTCGGCGGTGATCACGAGATCGCCGGCTGCCGCGAGCTCGACGATCCGCGCATCGGCCACGTCGAAGCCGGCCGGCACCTGCAACGCCTTGATGAACGGCGACGGCGGCGTGCGCAGGAACTGGTTCGCGACCAGCGTCACGCAGATCTCGGCGCGACGCGCGGCGCGAAACAGCATGTCCTTGATGACGGCGGGACACGCGTCGGCATCGACGAGTACTTGCATGGAAGGCATTCCGGTGAGTAGAAACGGCGATCATAGCGCAGCGCCGGCAATCGGCCCGCCCGGCCCGCCCGGCCCGCGCGCTCGATCACCGGATCAGCCGGCCAGCCGTGGGCACAGCGACGCGGCCGTCATCCATTGCGCGCCCCATGCATCGGCGAGCCGCCTGCCCTGCCCGATCCGCACGGCTGCATCGTCGAAATCGACGAACACGACGTGATCGGCGGCCGCCGGTTTCGGCGGTGTTTCGCGCGTGCGCCCGTCGGACAGCACCCACAGCCAGCGCTGCTGGTCCGGCGTGCGCCGTGCGGCGCCGGCGAGCAAGTGTCCGGCGGCGGCGATGCCGTCCGCAAGCGGCGTGCCGCCGCCGCCGTCCACCGGATCGAGCCAGCGCGCATTCCACCAGCGCGGCACGGCCGGGCCGAAGCGCCGCTCGGCGCCGTTGCCGCCGAAACAGATCAGCGCGGTTTCGACGCGGTCGCGCGCGGCCTGGTCGAAGTACGCGACGATCAGCCCTTTCGCGAGCGCGAGCCGTTCGTGCGACAGCATCGACGCCGAACAGTCGAGCACGAAGCAATGGAGTGCGCGCGGCGTGCCGGCCTGCTTGCGAAAACGCAGGTGGTCGGCGTGCAGCGGGCCGCCGCGCTTCGCGGCGAGCGTCGCCGGCCATGCAACGGCCGTGCCGGCACGCACCGTACCCGGCACGCGCGCGGCGGCGCCTGGCAGCCATCGAGGACCGCGAACGGTGTTCGCGGCGGCGTCGGCTCGATGGCTCAGCGTTTTTTTAGCGGCAGCGGCACCACGCCTTTCACGTCGCGCAGTCCGGCGGGCTCGGGCGGCAGGTAGCCCCAGTCGCCTTGCGACGCCATTGCATCGTTTCGTGCCGTGCCCGGTCGATGATCGGGCTGCCGGCGCAGGTCCGGCGGCGCAGGGTCGTCGCGGTCGCCGCCGCCCTCTGCATTCGACTGCGACGCGCCCGACGACGGCGGCGCACCCGCATGACGCCGATGCCGCAGCACCGCGTCGGCCACGCGTTCGACATGTGACACCGTCACCGCGTCGGCCTGTTCCAGCGCCGCGAGTGCGCGCGCGGCGCGCAGCATCACGAGGTCGGCGCGCAGGCCGTCGACGGCCGCGTCGATGCACAGCGCGCTGACGCGCGCGTGAACCGCATCGTCGAAATCCAGCGTCGACAACTTTGCCCGCGCCGCGTGGATGCGGTCGCGGAGGTCGCGCTGTGCCGTCGCGTGACGTGCGCGAAACGCATCCGGATCGAGATCGAACGCGAGGCGCGCCTTCACGATCTGTTCGCGCTGCGCGGCGTCGAAGCAGTTCGCGAGTTCGACCATCAGCCCGAAGCGGTCGAGCAATTGCGGGCGCAGTTCGCCTTCCTCGGGGTTCATCGTGCCGACCAGCACGAAGCGCGCGTCGTGCGCATGCGACACGCCATCGCGCTCGACCACGTTTACGCCGCTCGCGGCGACGTCGAGCAGCGTATCGACGAGCCCGTCGGCGAGCAGGTTCACCTCGTCGACGTACAGCACGCCGCGATGCGCGCGCGCGAGCAGGCCCGGCCGGAAGCGCACGCCGTTTTCGGCGAGCGCATGCGCGAGATCGAGCGTGCCCGTGACCTGCTCGTCGCTCGCCGACAGCGGCAGCGTGACGAATGCCCCTTCGGGCAGCAGCTCGGCGAGCGCGCGCGCGGCGGTCGATTTCGCGGTGCCGCGCGGCCCGCTGACGAGCACGCCGCCGAGCGACGGGTCGATCGCCGCGAGCAGCAGCGCCTGCTGCAGCGGTTGCTGCGCGACCAGCGCCGCGAACGGGAATACCGCGCGTGCGTGCTGCGTCGTCGGATAGGTCATCGCCGTCCTCCTTCCTGAAGTTGTTCGCTGTCGAGCCAGACCGCTTCGATCCGCTCGCGATAGTCGCCCGGCTGCTGCCACAGCCCGCGCTGCATCGCTTCGACGAAGCGTTCGCAGATGCCGTGCAGCGCCTTCGGGTTGTGGCGTTCGAGGAACGCGCGCGTGTCGTCGTCGAACAGGTACGCGTCGGCGACGAGCGCGTACTGGTGGTCCGACAGCACGCGCGCGGTCGCGTCATAGCCGTACAGGTAGTCGACGGTCGCGGCCATTTCGGCCGCGCCCTTGTAGCCATGGCGCTTGACGCCGTCGAGCCATTTCGGATTGACGACGCGCGAGCGGATCACGCGCGCGATCTCCTCGCGCAGCGTGCGCATCTTCGGCGCGGCCGGGTTCGCATGGTCGCCGTGATAGATGCTCGGCTGCTGCCCGGACAGGTGCCGGACGGCCGCCGTCATCCCGCCCTGGAACTGGTAGTAGTCGTTCGAATCGAGGATGTCGTGTTCGCGGCTGTCCTGGTTCTGCACGACCACGTCGATCGTCGCGAGCCGCTCGCCGAACACGTCGGGCGCGGGCTCGCCCGCGCTGTTCTGCGCGTATGCGTGGCCGCCCCACTGGCGGTACGCATCGGCGAGATCGGCGTCGCTCTGCCAGTGGCGCTGGTCGATCAGGTCCTGCAGGCCGGCGCCGTAGCTGCCCGGCCGCGCGCCGAACACGCGCCAGCCGGCACGGCGTCGCGCTTCGTCCGGCGCCACGCCCCGCTCGATCCACGTTGCGCGTTCGCGCTCGACGCGCGCGCGGATCGGGTTCAGGGCCTCCGGCTCGTCGAGCGCGGCGACGGCCTGCACGGCGGCGTCGAACAGGTGCATCAAGTTCGGGAACGCGTCGCGGAAGAAGCCGGACACGCGCAGCGTCACATCGATGCGCGGCCGGTCGAAGATCTCGATCGGCAGGATCTCGAAGTCGGTCACGCGATGGCTGCCGTGCGCCCATTTCGGCCGCACGCCGAGGAGCGCGAACGCCTGCGCGATGTCGTCGCCGCCGGTGCGCATCGTGGCCGTCCCCCAGACCGACAGCCCGATCGCGCGCGGATAGTCGCCGTGATCCTGCAGATGACGTTCGATCAGCTGCTGCGCGGATTTCAGCCCGAGCGACCACGCGGCCTGCGTCGGCACCGCGCGCGTATCGACCGAATAGAAGTTGCGGCCCGTCGGCAGCACGTCGGGGCGGCCGCGCGACGGCGAGCCGCTCGGCCCCGGCGGCACGAAGCGGCCATCGAGCCCGCGCAGCAGCTGGCGCATTTCCTCGCCGCCGCACGCGTCGAGCGCGGGCATCAGCGTCGCGCGCACGCGTTCGATGACGGCGAGCGTATGCGGCCAGTCGCCGGGCGGCGTCGTGCCGATCCCGGAAGCGCCGGACGTGCCGGCCGCACACACGCCGTCGAGCCACTGCTGCGCGAGCCGTTCGAGCCGCTCGCGCGTGTCGCCCGCATGGCGCCACGGCGATGTGTCGAGCGCCTGCAGCACGGCCGGCCGCGGGCCCGTCCACGGCGCGGCCCAGTCGGCCGCGAGCGGATCGAAATCGTCGCCGAGCGCGAGATCGCGCGCGAGCGCGCCGATCAGCCCCGCACGTTCGCCCTTGCCGTCGCCGACCGGAAAGCGCGCGAGCGCGAGCAGCGTGTCGCGGCGCTGACGCTCGGCCGGCGACGCGCCGAACACATGCAGCCCGTCGCGAATCTGCGCTTCCTTCAATTCGCACAGCCACGCGTCGACGCGCGTCAGCAGCGCATCTTCGTCGCCCGCATCGCGCGGCGGCGACACGCTCAGTTCGTCGTGCAGCCGGTGTTCGGCGATCGTCGCGAGGATCGTCTTGCGCAGCAGCTTCGCGCGCCGCGCATCGACCATCAGCGCCTCGTAGTATTCGTCGACCTGCCGTTCGAGATCCTGCAGCGGGCCGTAGTTTTCCGCGCGCGTGAGCGGCGGCATCAGGTGATCGATGATCACCGCCTGCGCGCGGCGCTTCGCCTGGCTGCCCTCGCCCGGATCGTTGACGATAAACGGATACAGGTGCGGCAGCGGCCCGAGCGTCAGGTCGGGCCAGCACGCGTCGGACAGCGCGACGCTCTTGCCCGGCAGCCATTCGAGGTTGCCGTGCTTGCCGAGGTGGATGACCGCGTCGATGCCGAACGCATCGCGCAGCCAGAAATAGAACGCGAGGTACGCGTGCGGCGGCACGAGATCCGCGTCGTGGTAGCTCGCATAGTCGTTCTCGCCGCGCGAACGCGACGGCTGGATGCCGACGAACACGTTGCCCGCGCGCCAGCCGGCGATCGTGAAGCGCCCCTGCCGCAGCGTCGGATCGGCTTCGGGCGGGCCCCAGCGTGCGTTCAGCGCGTCGCGCACGGCGGCCGGCAGTCGCGCGAAATGCGCAATGTAATCGGCCAGCGCGAAACTCTGGAACGCCGGGCGCAATGCGCGCACGGCCGGGTCGTTGGTCACGCCTTCGGTGAGCCGCGCGATCAGCGCGTCGCCGTCGGCCGGCAGGTCGGCCACGCTATAGCCCGCGTCGCGCAGCGCCGCCAGCACGCGCAGCGCGGACGCCGGCGTGTCGAGCCCGACGCCGTTGCCGATCCGCCCTTCGCTTTGCGGATAATTCGCGAGGATCAGCGCGATGCGCTTGTCGGCAGGGTCGAGCGTGCGCAGCCGGCACCAGCCGCGCGCGAGCGCCGCGACGAACGCGATCCGTTCGGCGTCCGGCTGGTAGCGCACGACGTCGACCTCGGTGTGCGGACAACGATATGCCAGCCCCTTGAAGCTCACCGCGCGGGTGACGATGCGCCCGTCGACTTCGGGCAACGCGATGTGCATCGCGATGTCGCGCGCGTGCAGCCCCTGGTTGTCGGCCACCCACGCGTCGCGGTTGCCGCCGGACAGGATCACCTGCAGCACCGGCGCGTCGCCGGCGAGCACGTCGGGCTCGGGGCTGTCGATCGCGCCGGCCGCGAAGGCCGTGGTGTTCAGCACGAGCGCGACACCGTGCGTGTCGCACAGCCGCGTGATGACCTCGCGGCTCACGGCATCCTTCAATGACGTGACGGCGATCGGCAGCGGATTGAGCCCTTCGCGCACGAGCGCATCGGCCAGCGCGTCGAACACGGCGGTGTTCGCGGCCTGCCAGTGCGCGCGATAGAACAGGATCGCGACGACGGGCGCGCCGGGCGTCCAGCGCGGACGCCAGTCGTCGACGCTCGCCGGGTCGCGCGCCGGGTGATACAGCGCGGCGGCCGGCAGCGGGCGCGGCAGCTCGGGTTCGTCGCCGACCCCGAGCGTATGGAACGCGATGCTGCGCAGCAACGCTTCGGCGTTGTGCATCCCGCCTTCGCGCAGATAGCGCCACCACAACCGGCACAGGTCCGGCGCGACCGTGCTCTTCGCGACGAGGTTCGGATCTTCCTGCAGGTCGCCCGAGAACATCGCGAGCTGCTGCCTGCGTTTCGACGCGAGCGACACGGCCTGTTCGATCCCGTACGGCCAGTACGCTTCGCCGCCCAGATGATCGATCACGACCGTCTTCGCATGACGCAGCACGTCGTCGACATAGAAATCGACCGACGCCGGCTGCCGCAGGAACGTGACGTTCGCGAGCCGCACGCTCGGAAAGCCGGCCGGCAGCTTCGGCACGACGCTGGCCAGCAGCGACAGCGTCGTGTCGGCCGAACTCAGGATCACGATGTCGGCCGGCTGCTGGTCGATCCGGACGACACCCTGCGTATCGTCGACGAAGCCGCCCGGCGTGGTGCGCAGCAGATGCATCGTGCGTTACGCCTGTTGCGGCTCGGCCGCGCACGCGACGTCGAACGCGCGCTGCAGCGCGGCCGCGTCGAGATCCTCGCCGATCAGCACGAAGCGGCTCGCACGCGGTTCGCCGTCCTGCCAGCGACGGTCGAAATAGCTGTCGAAGCGGCGGCCGACGCCCTGGATCACGAGCCGCATCGGCGCATCGGGCAGCGCCGCGAAGCCTTTCGCTCGGTAGATCGTGTGCGTCTCGACGACACGCTGCAGCGCGGCGATCGTCGCCTCGCGCGAGCCCGCGTCGCCCGACACCACCACCGAATCGAATTCGTCGTGGTGATGGTCGTGATCGCCGTCGTCGGCCGAGCCGTGATGGTCGTGCCGCAGGTGGATCGTTTCCTCCGATGCCGATTCGAGGCCGAGCAGCATCGCGAGGTCGAGCTCGCCGCGCGTCGCGCGCACGACCTTCACCTGCGGCGGGATCTCCTCGCGAATCGCGGCTTCGACCGCGGCGAACTGCGCGTCGGCGACGAGGTCGGCCTTGTTCACGATCACGAGATCGGCGGACGACAGCTGGTCGGCGAACAGTTCATGCAGCGGCGATTCGTGGTCGAGGTTCGGATCGGCGCGGCGCTGCGCGTCGACGGCCTGCGGGTTATCGGCGAACTGGCCGCTCGCGGCGGCCGGCCCGTCGACGACGGTCACGACCGCGTCGACCGTGAAGCTGTTGCGGATCGTGGGCCAGTTGAAGGCCTGCACGAGCGGCTTCGGCAGCGCGAGGCCCGACGTCTCGATCAGCACGTGATCGATGTCGGCGCGGCGCTCGACGAGCGCTTCCATCACCGGATAGAACTCCTCCTGAACGGTGCAGCACAGGCAGCCGTTCGCGAGTTCGTACAGCTGGCCCGACGCTTCGGTGCGGGCGCCCTCGGCATCCTCGCAGCCGATCCCGCAGCCCTTGAGGATTTCGCCGTCGATGCCGAGCTCGCCGAATTCGTTGACGATCACCGCGATGCGGCGGCCTTCTGCATGCTGCAGGATGTGGCGCATCAGCGTGGTCTTGCCGCTGCCGAGAAAGCCCGTGACGATCGTGACGGGAAGCTTGCGTAGGGTCATGGTGGGTCCTGTGTCTAAGAGGGAGTCAGGCCGAGAGCGTCACGTCGATCTCGTCGTAGCGTTTGAGGCGGTAGATCGCGGCCGATACGATCCAGCACGCGACGAACAGGCCGATCACGACGTAGCCGAGCATGCCGAAATGCGATGCGACCATCGTCGCGAAATCCCATACCGGGCCCTGCAGCGAGAGTTTGTCCGCGAGCAGCGCGAGCACCTCGATGCCGCCGATCAGCGCGGCAACCAGCACCGACACGAACGTGATCGTCATGTTGTAGTAGATCTTGCGGATCGGCCGCACGTACGCCCAGCGGTACGCGCCCATCATCAGGATGCCGTCGGTCGTGTCGACGAGCGTCATGCCCGCGGTGAACAGCACCGGCAGCACCATCACCGACCAGAACGACAGGCCGCCCTGCACCTGCGTGGCCGAAATGCCGAACAGCGCGATCTCGGTCGCGGTATCGAAGCCGAAGCCGAACAGGAAGCCGACCGGATACAGGTGCCAGCTGCGCGACACGAGGCGGAACAACGGCCGGAACAGGCGGGCCAGCACGCCGCGCTGGTTCATCAGCATGTCGAGGTCGGCGTCGACGATCGGCTCGCCGCGGCGTGCCGCGCGAAACGTCCGGTACACGGAGATCAGGATCAGCAGGTTCGCGGCCGCGAGCACCAGCAGGAAGAACGCCGACACGCTCGTGCTGATCACGCCGCCCCAGGTCTTCATGCTCTCGAAGCGCGCGAGCGACGCCGCGGTCAGCGCGACCGCGACCGACATCACGATCACCACCGTCGAATGGCCGAGCGAGAAGAACAGGCCCGCGCCGAGCGGGCTGCGGCCCTCCTGCATCAGCTTGCGCGTGACGTTGTCGATCGCGGCGATATGATCGGCGTCGACCGCGTGGCGCAGCCCGAACACGTAGGCGAGCAGCGCGGTACCCAGCAGCACGGGCTGGTCGCGAAACGCGATGAAGGCCCAGATCCACGCGCCGACGTTGAATGCGACGAGCAATGAATAGATCGCGGCGATTTTGCCGCGCAGCCCGGACGGGCTGTCGTTGAACAGGCGGAAGAACGAGTCGAGCATGATGCTCCTTTGCGAACGGTCGACATGATGTATGCCAACACGGCCGTCGTCGGCCTGCCCGCGGAGCTGGCCGTTCTTCGCCCCGGCCCGCACGCGTGCAGCGGCTGACGGATCGGCGAAGGAAGGGCAACGCCCGGGCGTCCGGCGAACTGCGGCCGTGGACGATGCGCCGCCTCCCCGCGGCGCTGAACCCCAACGTCTCGGCCGGTATCCGGGCTGACGAACACGCCGCTTCGCCTTCCCGGATGCGCGGCATCCAGTGGCGGTCGTCCGCATGCGGCAGGCATGCGGCGAAGCGGCGCTGCATCGCGCTGGGCGCGACGCGTTCGCTTACCGTTGCGGGGGCAGCACAGGTTGGTCCGACTGCGGCGCAGGCAGGCTCCCTGTTTCCCGTTTAACTGCGCGCGCCGGAGGAGCGCGCGCGAGCACCGAAACGCGTGCGAGTGTAGGCGGCGGTGCGGGGAGCGTCAAGGTAAAGGCGGAACGGCCTGCCGCGGCGCGTCCGGCGTGGTGGCGGCATCGCACCGGGGGCGCTTGCGGCGCTCGCGCGGCGGGTTCGCGCGGGCCGACCGCTGTGCTATCGTATGCGCCGCGTTCGGTGCTCGCATGCGCATTCCGCGCACGCAGTTAAACGGGAAACAGGAGGCGGAAGTCCGCCCGGCCTGTGCTGTCCCCGCAACGGTACGCCGCCCGCGCGCCGCGGTTCCCCCCGCACGCGCCCAGGCCGCCCGCGATGCCACTGCCCTTCAGCGGGCGGGAAGGCTGCGGCCTGGCAAGCGGCCAGCCCGGATACCGGCCGACGCAAGGGGCGAGCCCGCTGCTCGCCGAACGCCCGATCCGCGGGGGACGGATGGGGTGCGCTTTCCGCCCGCGTTCGCGCGGGCTTCGCCCGATCCGTCATGCCTTGCCTGTCCGCCGGCCGCCGATGCGCCGCTCGCTGTCCCCTTTCCACTGCCACGACACGGTGTGCGCCGTGCCGCGCCCGATGAGCCGCGCCTGGCTCGTCGGCGCCGGCCCCGGCGACGCGGATCTGCTGACGCTGAAGGCCGTGCGCGCGATCGCCGCGGCCGACGTGCTGCTCGTCGACGATCTCGTGAACCCCGATGTATTGCGCCATGCGCGCGCCGACGCGCGCATCGAGCACGTCGGCAAGCGCGGCGGCCACGCGTCGACGCCGCAGGAAACGATCGTCGCCGCGATGCTCGCGCACCTGCGCGCGGGCCGCAGCGTCGCGCGGCTCAAGGGCGGCGATCCGTTCGTGTTCGGCCGCGGCGGCGAGGAGCTGCTCGCGCTCGGCGCGGCGGGTTTCCCGGTCGAGGTCGTGAACGGCATCACGGCAGGTATCGCGGCGCCGGCCGCACTCGGCATTCCGGTCACGCATCGCGGCGACGCGCAGGGCGTGATCTTCGTCACGGGCCACGGCGCGGGCGCCGACGAGCCCGACTGGCGCGCGCTGGCCGCGACGCGGATGACGATCGTGATCTACATGGGCATACGCCGGCTCGACACGATCGTGGCCGCGCTGCGTGACGGCGGCGTGCCCGGCGACATGCCGTGCGCGGCGATCGAGAACGCGACGCGCGACGGGCAGCGGCACGCGCTCGCGACGCTCGACACGGTCGTCGAACGCGTGGGCGCCGCCGGTATCGGCTCGCCCGCGATCGTCGTGATCGGCCGCGTCGCGGCGCTCGCCGGCGATCCGGCGGTGCGCGCGGCGCTCGGCGGCAGCGCATGATGCGCGTCGCGCTCGGCGTCGGTTTCCGCGCGGGCGTGACGGCCGCGCAACTCGATGCCGCGATCCGCGCGGCGCTGGCGCGCTACCCGGACGCCGAGCCGGCCGTCGTCGCGACGCTCGCCGACAAGGCGCGTGCCCGGCCGCTGCGCACGCTGTGCGCACGCCGCGGCTGGCCGCTCGTCGCGTTCGACGCGGCGCAGCTCGCGCGGTGCCCCGAACCGGCCTTGAGCGGCCCGTCGGCTGCGGCGCTCGCGCGTTTCGGCGTCGCGGGCGTGGCCGAGCCGTGCGCGCGGCTCGCGGCGCCCGATGGCCGGCTGCTCGGCCCCAAATCCATCCGGGACGGCGTGACGGTCGCGCTCGCCGGCCCGCTCTGAACCTTTTGTTTCGCTTTCGACAGGACGATTCCCGATGAAGACCGATGCCGAATCCCATCAGCGGATGACCGAACGCCGCCGCGCCGGCCATGAAAAGAAGCAGGCTGCCGCTACCCAGGAAAAGGGCCTGCTGATCGTCAATACCGGCAACGGCAAGGGCAAGAGCACGGCCGCGTTCGGCATGGCCGTGCGCGTGCTCGGCCATGGCATGCGGCTCGGCGTCGTGCAGTTCATCAAGGGCGCGCTGCACACGTCCGAGCGCGACTTCCTCGGCGCGGTCGCGCAATGCGACTTCGTGACGATGGGCGACGGCTATACGTGGAACACGCAGAACCGCGACGCCGACATCGCGACCGCGCGCAAGGGCTGGGACGAGGCGCGCCGGATGATCGAAAGCGGCGAGTACCGGATGGTGATCCTCGACGAGCTGAACACCGTGCTGAAGTACGAATACCTGCCGCTCGACGAAGTGCTCGCGACGCTCGTCGCGCGCCCGGAATCGGTGCACGTCGTCGTCACCGGGCGGCATGCGCCCGATGCGCTGATCGATGCGGCCGACCTCGTCACCGAAATGCGTCTCGTCAAGCATCCGTACAAGGAGCAAGGCGTGAAGGCGCAACCCGGCGTGGAGTTCTGAGTGATGCTGGCCTGCCCCGCGCTGTTCGTCAGCGCGCCCGCGTCCGGCCAGGGCAAGACGTCGGTGACGGCCGGCCTCGCGCGGCTGCACCGGCGGCTCGGCCGGCGCGTGCGCGTGTTCAAGACCGGGCCGGATTTTCTCGATCCGATGCTGCTCGAACGCGCGAGCGGCGCGCCCGTGCACGCGCTCGACCTCGGCATGGTCGGCGAAGCCGGCTGCCGCGCGCTGCTCGCCGATGCGGCGCGCGACGCGGACCTGATCCTGATCGAAGGCGTGATGGGGTTGTTCGACGGCACGCCGAGCAGCGCCGATCTCGCGGTCGCGTTCGGCGTGCCGGTCGTCGCGGTGATTGCCGCGAAGTCGATGGCGCAGACGTTCGCGGCGATCGCGTTCGGGCTCGCGCGGTTCCGGCCGGAGGTGCCGTTTCACGGCGTGCTGGGCAATCGTGTCGGGTCGCCGCGACATGCGGAACTGCTGCGGCAGGCGCTGCCGGACGACCTGCGCTGGCTCGGGCACGTGCCGGCCGATGCGGGCATCGCGCTGCCGGAACGGCATCTCGGCCTGCACCAGCCGGCCGACATCGACGATCTCGACGCGCGGCTCGAGCGTGCGGCCGACGTGCTCGCGCGGACGGCGCTCGCCGAATTGCCGCCGGCCGTCGCGTTCGCGGAACCGGACGTTCACGCCGCGCTGCCGCGCGTGCTCGCCGGCAAGCGGATCGCGATCGCGCGCGATGCCGCGTTCTCGTTCATCTATCCGGCCAATCTCGCGCTGCTCGACGCGCTGGGTGCGCAGCTGCGGTTCTTTTCGCCGCTTGCGGACGAACCCGTGCCCGACGATTGCGACGCGCTGTTCTTGCCGGGCGGCTATCCGGAACTGCATGCGGCGACGCTCGCGGCGAATGCCGTGACCGCGCGGACGATTCGCGCGCATGCGGCGGCCGGCCTGCCGATCGTCGCGGAATGCGGGGGGATGGTGTATCTGTGCGAATCGCTGACCGACGTGGACGGCGCGACGACGCCGATGCTCGGACTGTTGTCAGGCCATGCGACGATGCAGCGCCGGTTCGCGGCGCTCGGGATGCAGCAGCTGGACACGCGCACCGGGCCGATGCGCGGTCATACGTTTCATTATTCGCGGCTCGATACGCCGCTGGCGCCGGTGGCGACGGCTGCGCGGCCCGACGGCGCGCCCGGAAGCGGCGAAGCCGTATATCGCGCGGGCCCGATCGTCGCGACCTACATGCACATGTACTGGCCATCGAATCCGGAGATGGCGGCCGCGCTGTTCGGCGGCACGGTATTCTGACGAAAAATACCCCGGGACACCGCGCGGCCGCGCGGTCAGGGTTTTTCGCGGCCCGGCGCTTCCGAGCGCGAAGTCCGGATCACGGTGCCGTCGGGGGAGAAATGCGCGTTGAACATCGCGTCGCCCGATACGCCGCCCTCGGCCCAGTGCCAGCTCCACACTTCCTCATGGCTCAACGCGTATTGCGCGACCTCGGTCGGCTTGCCGAGCAGTTGCCGTACGTCGTCCTTCGACATCCCCGGCACGACCTTCGCGATGTTCGCCGCCGTCAGCGCCTGCGTGATCGACACGAGCCGGCCGTCGGGCCCGAAATCGAGCATGTACGTGCGCGTGCCGTACGGGCCGCGCGGATATTCGAAGCGCTGCGAGCCGTCGTCGCCCTGCCGGACCATCTCGGGCTTGCCCGCCTGGCGCAGCACGTCCTCGGTCGTCGAGACGCCCGGCTGCAGATTGCCGAACGCCATCGGATCGGGCTTGATCGCATTCACCGCGTCAGCCACCTTCTGGTCGTCGCATCCGGCCGCCAGAACGCCGACCGCGCAAGCCGTCAGCACGGTCAGAAACTGTTTTCGCATGTCGTCCACACCTGTATTCATCGAGCCGATCCGGCGTCGCGCGCAGCGTAGCACGCGGCCCGTGCCGTCGATGTCAAGGAGCGTCAAATTCAGCGCGTGAGCGCTTTCCAATGGAACAGGAGCCTGGGCGAGGGTTGGCGGTAGCTCTTGTGTAGCGCCTTTGGCGCGTTTCCAATGCGTCCCGCGCGGCCGGTGTCATGGCCGCGCGGGCGCTCACCGGGCGGCGGTGCCCACGTCGATGCGCCGCGGCGTCACACCAGGAAAGTCTCCGCCAGCTTGACCCAGTACGACGCGCCGATCGGCAGCGCCGCGTCGTTGAAGTCGTAGCCGGGGTTGTGCACCATGCAGCCGCCCTCCCCGTCGCCGTTGCCGATGATCAGGTAGCAGCCCGGCCGCTTCTCGAGCAGGAACGCGAAATCCTCGCTGCCGGTGAGCGGCACCATCCCGTCGATCAGGTTCGCTTCGCCGACCCACCCGCGCGCGACGCCCCGTGCGAACGCGGTCATCTCCGCATCGTTGACGAGCACCGGATAGCGACGCTGGTAGTCGATCGTCGCGGTCGCGCCGAACACGGCCGCCTGCGCATGAACGACTTCCTTGATGCGTGTCTCGAGCAGGTCGCGCACCTCGGGCTTCAGCGCGCGAACGGACAGGCGCATCTGCGCACGGTCGGGAATCACGTTCGGCGCCTCGCCCGCGTGGATCGCACCGACCGTGACGATCGCCATGTCGAGCGGCGATACGTTGCGCGAGACGATCGTCTGCAGCGCGATGACGATCTGCGCGCACACGACGACCGGGTCGATCGCCTTGTGCGGCACCGCGCCGTGGCCGCCGCGCCCCTGCACGTCGATGGTCACGGTATCGGACGACGCCATGAACGGCCCCGGCAGGAAGCCGAACTTGCCCGTCGGGAAGCCCGGCATGTTGTGCATCGCGAAGATCGCGTCGCACGGGAACTGCTCGAACAGCCCGTCGTCGAGCATTTTCTTCGCGCCGCCGAGCCCTTCCTCGGCCGGCTGGAAAATCAGGTTCAGCGTGCCGGAAAAGCGGCGCTCGCGCGCCAGGTGCTTCGCGGCCGCGAGCAGCATCGCCGTGTGGCCGTCGTGACCGCACGCGTGCATCTTGCCGGGGATCGTGCTCTGGTACGGCAGGCCGGTCGACTCGTGGATCGGCAGCGCATCCATGTCGGCACGCAGGCCGAGGCGCTGCGTGCCATTGCCCACCTTCAGCTGCGCGACGACGCCCGTGCCGCCGAGCCCGCGCTGCACCGTGTAGCCCCACGCCTGCAACTGCCCGGCGACGAGATCGCTCGTCGCGAATTCCTCGAAGCCCAGTTCGGGGTGGGCATGAATGCGGTGCCGGATCTCGATCATTTCGTCGGCGAGGCCTGCGGGGATCACGCTGTGCGTCACGGTGTCGTCTCCTGGGTTCCGTGGGGAATGTGCAGGCAAGGATAGTCGGTTGAGCGGCAACCGGACAGACAGAAAGTCGTCGCGGCGACAACCTGGAGTTGCCAGTCTGCTCGCCGGCACACGACGAATCGCACGGCGGGAGGAAGCTGGCCATTCGGGTGACTGCCGGCCACGATCGGGATGCGCGACACTGCGAGTTCGTCTTGATTTCTCAGGTGGGAGTGCACGTTGAGTTCCGTTCGTCATTCCGGAATAATCTCGCCTTATCAAAGAGTTGAGCGTTCGTGTTCATTTTTTGACGGTTGTACATTTTTTGTGTACGCTGGCAGAAAAGTGAACAAGCGATCCATCCCGATGCCCGAGAACGCCACCCTGCCGATAGCGGAACAGCACGTGCTCGACGAAGCCTGCGCCGCGTTCGAACGCGCGACCCGGCACTTCCATGCGCGGCCCGTGCGCGTGCCGGCCGCCTATGAAGCGCATGCCGACGCGATGATCCGTTTCGCCATTGCCGGGCAGGCCTTCGAGATGCCGGCGGCGGTGAGCATCGGGGTCGAATCGGTGCAGGACGCACGCGCGGCGCTGCGCCGGCGCGGCGGCGCCCCGCTGCCCGGCGAGCGGCCGCTGATGCTGGTTGCGCCGTACGTATCGGTCGAGCTGGCTGCCCGCCTGACCGATCAAGGCATCCCGTTTCTCGATACGGCCGGCAATGCGTGCCTGATCCAGCCGGAAGCGACCGTGATGATCGCCGGCCGGCCGAAACCCGCCCGCACGCCGCGCCGGCAGGCATCGCGCGCGACGACGCCCAAGGGGCTGGCCGTGATGTTCGCGCTCGCGACGCAGCCGGGCCTCGTCGCGCAACCGTACCGGGCGATCGCTGCCGCGTCGGGCGTCGCGCTCGGCACGGTCAATCTCGCGATGGACGACCTGCTCGCGCGCGGCCTTGTCGCGCAGCGGCGCAACGGCGAACGGCTGATACCCGACTGGCCGCGCTTCATGCAGGAATGGGTCGCGCTGTATCCGAGCCGCCTGCGCGCGAAACTGCCGGCCCGGCGGTTTGCCGCGCTCGCGCCCGACTGGTGGCGCGGCTTCGATTTCGCGGCATTCGACGCGCGGCTGGGCGGCGAACCCGCGGCCGACTTGCTGACGCACGACCTGAAGCCGGCCGCGATCACCGTCTATACGCATGGCGCCGTGTCGAACCGCCTGCTGCTCCAGGCACGCCTGCGCCCGGACGAGCGTGGCGACGTCGAGCTGCTCGAAGCCTTCTGGCCGCCGTCGCCGGCGCTCGACTGGCGCGAGCAGGACGTGCCGCTCGTGCCGCCGCTGCTGATCTACGCGGATCTCGTCTCGTCCGGGGACAGCCGCAATCTCG
The DNA here is from genome assembly GCF_003853805.1 of Burkholderia sp. Bp8994. Lineage (NCBI taxonomy): Bacteria > Pseudomonadati > Pseudomonadota > Betaproteobacteria > Burkholderiales > Burkholderiaceae > Burkholderia > Burkholderia sp. Bp8994. The sequence goes on along the minus strand of NZ_QTQH01000013.1, from coordinate 61,434 downwards.
CCGCCGCCGAACACATCCATGACCGATACCTCGCCCGCCCGCCCGCTTGAAGTCGACGCGCGCCGGCCGCTCGAGCCGGCGGCGGTCGCGCTGCTGCAGGCGGTCCGTGCGGCCTGCGCGCAGCTCGACGCGGCATTCGTCGTCGCCGGTGCGACCGCGCGCGACATCCTGATGTGGCATGTCCACGGCATCCGCCCGGTGCGTGCGACGCGGGACGTCGACGTCGCGGTGTGCGCGGTGAGCTGGCCGTTTCACGAACGGCTCGTCGATGCGCTCGTCGCGACCGGGCAATTCGCGCGTGCGCCGAAGCATCAGCAGAAACTGCTGTTCGACAGCGGGACGCAAGGCTTTCGCACGGAACTCGATCTCGTGCCGTTCGGGCCGCTCGAAACGCCGCCCGGCGAAATCGCTTGGCCGCCTGGCGGCGATTTCGTGTTGAACGTGCTGGGCTTTCAGGAGGCGATCGATACGGCGCTGGTCGTGTCGATCGCGGCCGACGTCGCGGTGCCGGTGGCGAGCCTGCCCGCCCTTGCGCTGTTGAAGTTGCTCGCGTGGAAGGACCGGCGCGCGCGCCAGAACAGCGACGCGTACGACCTGTTGTTCCTGCTCACGCATTTCCACGACGCAGGCAATCGCGAGCGCATCTGGGAGGTGGCGCCCGACCTGCTCGAGCAGCACGGTTTCCAGCCTGAGGTGGCGGCGGCTGCGCTGCTGGCGCGCGATGCGCAGCGGATTGCTTCGCCGCAGACGTACGATGCGATCCGCGCGCTGTTGTCCGACGAAGCAATCTACGCGACGCTCGGGCAGGATCTGCAGGCCCGCGCGTTCGCGCTGCTGCCGGGGGAATTCAGCGCGGACGCCGACCGGTATCTCGACGCGTTCCGCAGCGCCTTCCTCGCGGATCCGCCTGTTCCTCGCGCGTGACGTGCGACCGCGCGGGCGCCACGCCATCGCGCATTCACGACCTCAGGCCGAGGCCGCCCAGTCTTCGAGCGACAACCCCGCGACGCGGCCGAACTCGCGACGATTGTTCGTGACGAGCACGGCACCGGCCGCGATCGCGTGACCGGCGATCGACGCATCGTTTGCGCCGATCGGCGTGCCGCGCGCGGCGAGGTCGGCGCGAATCGCCGCCGTTGCATCGACCGCCGCGGTATCCCGCGACAGCACGCCGTCCAGCCGAGCGACAAAGGCCGTCACGAGTTCCGCATGCTTCGGCGATGCCTTTCTGCCGACCGCGCCGAACCGCATTTCCGCATAGGTAATCGCCGACACGACGATCCGGTGCTGCGCATTGACGCACGACTGCAGCCGGGACAACACCACGGACGGTCGCTCGCGCATGATCAACGAACAGATGTTCGTATCGAGCATGTAGAGCGTGGTCACCGGCCCGACTCCGTCGGTGCGGCGTCATCGGCGCCGGACAAGTCGAAACGGCCGGATTCGACGACAGCCTGGCGCTCGACGAGGAAGTCGGCATCGGCCAGCGGTTCACTCGCGAGCGACAGCCACGTCGGCCGCACCGGCCGCAGCAGCAACGTGTCGCCCTCGCGGCGGATCTCGAGTTCCGTCACCCCCTCGAATTCCATGTCCTTCGGGATGCGGATTGCCTGGTTACGGGCGTTCTTGAAAATGGAAACGGTGCGCATGAGCCACTCCAATGGAGTACGATGCACCCACTCTAGGCATATGCCGGCATATGTCAATATCGGGCGGCGCTGATGCGGGATCGCGCCTGATGCTGTCGTGGGTGTGCTTGCCATGTCGTCACGACCTGTCTGCGATGAGGGAGCGACCATTCTTCCTCATGCCGCCCACCCGATCCATATCCCGAACGGCCGATGCGCGCCCCCTGCAAGCCGCGCGAAACGTCCACGCTTGCGAATCGACGTATCGACGCCTCGCGTCCCCGTCCCCGTCCCCGTCACGGCAACCGGAAAGTGTCGAAGAATGTTTCGCGCTCCATCACGGTAAGCGCCGCGCGCTTGTGCGGGAAATCGAACTCCTTCAACGTATGGAACCCGAGCCGGTGCATGTACGCGATATGCCGCACGTGATCGACGCGCGGCTCGCCGACGAGCCGCTGCGTGCGCGGTTCGTCGACGAACATGTAGTGCAGCACCCCGCTCCACCATGCATGCAGCTTGCCCGCGCTCTGGAAGCGTGAGTCGCCAATCAGCAGGTGCAGCCCGCGATCGTAGTCGTGCGCGTCGTAGAACGGCGCGAGGCGGTCCTCCTTCGCCCAGTAGAACTCGAAATAGCCGAACGGCGTGTCGTCGAAATAGCCGATCATCGGATGCATGTGCGGATCGGCGAGCCGCTCCGCGAGATACGCGGCGTGCTCGTCGAGCGTGCCGCGCTGATCCCAGAAATGCGCGACGCGATCGAGGTTCATCCAGTCGCTGAACAGCTGCGCATGTGCAGCGATGTCGACGGTGCGCAGGCTGAACGTCATCCCGACCTGCGGCATGTAGCGCGCATAGATCTCGCCGGCCGGCGACGGCGGCCGCACCGGGTGCCGATGGCCGTTCGTGATCGTGTAGCGCAGCGGCATCCCGCCCGACGCGGGGGCCTTCAGCCACGGCCGCGGGTTCTGCCAGAACGTCGCGCGCGATGCGGTGACGCGCAGCCGGTCGCCCGCGATCCGCGCGCCGTCGATCACGCCTTCGCGAACCGCGCGCGCGACGTACGACGCGATGGCCGCCGGATCGGCGCCGCCGAGCGGCACCGACACCGTCGCCGCGTCGTGCCGCGTGTCCGTGTTGAACAGCGCGACGAATTCCGCGAGCAGTGCCGCCGGCGGATCGCCGGGCCGCCACGCGTCGAGCGTGCGCTCGACGGCGGGCGGCTCCTGCCCGTGCGCGGCGCCGTCGCGTGCCGCGGCCACGTGGCCTTCGACCGCGTCTACCGCGTTGGCCGGTTTCGTCAGCGTGTCTTCCATCACAGTGCTCCCGCGTCGTGGCGGTCGGCGAGGATGTGCAGCCCCCGCTCGAGCGCCGGAAACAGGCTGCGCTGGAAGTTGTTCCAGCGCAGTTCGAGAATCGTGTCGTCCGGCGCGATCGGCGTGTCGAGCACGTCGCAGATCACCTCGCCGGAATCGATGCCGTTGTCGACGTAGTGGAACGAGGCGCCCGTCATCGTCACCGGTTCGACGCGCGAGGTCGCGCCGCTCGCCCAGTCGACCCGTTCGCCGCGCGCGCCGTGCAGCGCGTCGAGCGTCGCCCACGCACCGCGCCGCTGGTACGGCGAAGCGTCGGCCGTAATGCCGGGGTGGATGTTCGCGATGCGGCGGTGAAAGCGCGCGCCGGGACGCACGAGCTCGTCGAGGATCACGAGCAGCCCGTCGAGCACGACCACGTCGGCGTCGAGTTCGAGCAGGCGTTCGAGCAGGCGGCGCTCGAACGCTTGCTTGCCCGTCACGCGCTCGCGTGCGTCGCGCGGCAGCCGGCGGTACGTCGATGCAATCGTGCAGAACAGTTCGTCGACCGGCCGGCCCTGCACCGTCAGCCCGTCGGGCAGGATCCACGGGCGGCCCGGCGTGCGCGCGAAGCCGTAGTCGGCGACCTTCGCGCGGTCGGCCGGCGAGCCTGCGTCGTCGTCGACGATCACGCCCTTGAGCGCATAGCGTTCGCCGAGCGGCGAGTCGTTCAGGCGCTCGACGAGGAATTCGAGCGGCGCCTTCATGTAGCGCGTGCCGCCCCGGTAGGCGACCGGCTGGCCGGCGCGATCGGCCGCGCCGTTGCGCAGCGACTGGATGTAGACGAGATTTTTCTTCGGCATGGAGGCGTCGTGGAAAAAACGGACGACGGCGCCGCGGCCCGCCCGCGCCGGCCCGAAGGCCGGCCGGCGCGCCGCGGCGCGCGGCGTCACCAGTTGTATTTCGCGGTGGCGAGCACCGTGCGGTCGGTCCCGAAAATGCAGACGCTCGTCGACTGGCAACCGCTGATGTAGTGGCGGTTGAACAGGTTCGTCCCGTTCACGGCGAAGCGCCAGTTGCGCGTGTCGTAGTGCACGCCCGCGTCGAACAGCGTGTAGCTCGCGACCGTCAGCGAGTTGTCGGCCGCACCGGCCGACGCGCTCTGGTAACGCACGCCGCCGCCCAGGCCGAAGCCCGTGAGCGGCCCCGTGTGCCACGTCCAGTCGGCCCACAGCGACGCCATCTGGCGCGGTCGCGGAATGTCGACCGGCCAGTTGTTCAGCGATGCGTCGTTCGCCTTCACGTTCTTCACGTCCTGGTAGACGTAGGACGCGATCAGCGACAGGTTGCGCGTGAGCTTGCCGGTCGCGTTCAGCTCGATCCCGCGCGAGCGCACTTCGCCCGTCTGGACCGACGTCGTGCCGGACGGATCGAGATTGAGCGGCGTCGACGTGAGCACGTTGGTCTGGTTGATCTGGTAGATCGCCGCGCTCAGCATCAGGTTCTTGCCGGGCGGCTGCCAGCGCAGGCCGGCCTCGATCTGCTTGCCGCGGGTCGGCTGCGGCAGGCCGCCGCCGTACAGGTTCACGCCGATCAGCGGGTTGAACGACGTCGCGTAGCTGACGTACGGCGACAGCCCGTAGTCGCCCTGGTAGGTGAGGCCCACGCGGCCGGTGAACGCACTGATGTCGGCCTTCGACTGCGTGCCGCCCTCGCGGTCGTCCATCCGCTGGTTGACCCAGTCCTCGCGGCCGCCGAGCGTCAGCGTCCAGCGGTTCCACTTGACCTGGTCCTGCACGTACAGCCCGAACGTGTTCATCGTCGTGTACGTGTTGGTGCGGTACGTGGTATTCGGCGGCGAGAACACGGACAGCGTGACGGGCGTGTAGACCGGGTTGTAGATGTTCAGCGTCGGCGCGGCGGCCAGCCATTCGCTGTCGGTCGCGGTCTGCCGGTTGTACTGGAAGCCGAGCAGCAGCGTGTGCTCCAGCGGCCCCGTGCCGAAGCGGCCCTGCAGGTTGTTGTCGATGTCGAAGCGGCTGTAGTTCGTCTGGAACACGCCGGCCCAGCGGTTGATGTCGGTCAGGCTGCCGTCCGCGAAGCCCGCGCCGAACACCGAGCCGTTGTCGAGCGACAGGTGCATCCAGCGCACGTTCTGGCGGAACGTCCACATCGAATTCAGATTCCGCTCGAACTGGTAGCCGAGCGACCACTGCTTCTTGCGGTAGTAGTTGAAATCCGGGTCGCCGCCGTAGACGTCCTTGCTGAGCTGCCCGTTCGGGTTCGGCAACACCGTGCCTTGCGCCGGCAGGAAGTTCGACGAGATGTCGCCCCAGTCCTGCAGGTAGGTGGCGGACAGCGTCAGCGACGTATCCGCGTCCGGGCGCCAGCGGAACGACGGCGCGAGCGCGACGCGCTGGTCGTTGTTCGGGCCGGTCAGCGCGTTGCCGTCGCGCGCGACGCCGACGAACCGGTACGCATACTTGCCGTCCGCATCGAGCTTGTCGCCGACGTCGATCATGAACTGCTTGCGCGCATAGTTGCCGAACTGCACGCCGGCTTCGCGCACGCGCTCGCCGTCGGCCGTCTTGGTCTGCACGTCGATGATCGCGCCCGGGTCGCCGGCGCCGTACAGCACCGACGTCGGCCCGCGCAGCACGGTGATGCTGTCGATCATGTACGGATCGACGCGCCAGCTCGACAGGTTCAGCGTGTTCGGCACCTGCAGGCCGTTCACGTACGCGGTCGGCGTGAAGCCGCGCAGCGCCGCGTACCAGTCGGAACGGTTGTCCGAGCCGTACGACGAGAAACCCGGCACGTAGCGCAGCGCCGCGTTCACGTCGGTCGCGCCGGTCATCTCGATCTGCTGCGCGGTGACGATGTTGATCGTCTGCGGGATTTCGTTGATCGACGTATCGGTCTTGGTGCCGGTCCGGCTGCGCTTCGCGACGAGCCCGACCGTGCCGTCGCCTTGCGAGCCCGCGTTGACGTTGATCGCCGGCAGCGTGCCGGACGTCGAGCCATTCTGCGCGCCGGTCGACGTGCTTGCCGCCGCACTGGCCGCCGCACCGTTCTGCGCACCGCCGGCCGACACCGCGGCACCTGCGTTCACGGCCGGCGCCGTCTGGGCGTATGCATGCCCTGCCGCCATCCCGAACGCCACGCTCGCCGCGGCTGCGATCGCACGCACACGCGTGCCTGTTGCCCACTCCATCTTTCTCTGCTCCACTTTCTTGATGCGGTCTCCGACCGCGCCTTTGTCAAAGAGCGAAAGCCATGCGGCCCGCGCTCGCCCCGTTTTGGTGTCGTTGTTCATGCAGCGCCCGGACCGCCCCGTCGTCATGGCCGGGCGCGATCCCTTCCTCGAGCGACGCGCAGATCTCGTCCGCGCGGCGCGCGAGGACCGACAGCAGCGTGTCGGACAGGCCGTGGCTGTCTTCGCAGCAGCCTTGCAGGTAGATGCGCGGCGCGAAGTGCTCGGGCGTCGCGAGCAGGTAGTCGCGCGTGACGTCGCCGCGCGTGAGCGCATCGCCAAGGTGCGGCGCGAGTCCTTCGAGCAGCGCCGAATGCGTGTCGCGCCGGTAGCCGGTCGCCAGCACCAGCGCGTCGAAGCGTTCGACGTGCGTCGCGCCGCTCATCCGGTCGCGCAGCGTCAGCTCGATGCGGCCGTCGGCGGTGCGCACCGCGGCCTCGATCGCGCTGTTCGCGCGCAGCGCGTGACGCGGCGTGCCGTCGATGCGCTGCAGGTACAGCATTTCGTAGATCTGCTCGATCAGCGGCCGGTCGACCACCGCGTAGTTGGTGTCGCGATAGCGCTCGAGCAGCGCGCGGCGCGCATCGTGCGGCTGCGCGTAGACGACGTCGGTGAACGCCGGGCTGAAGATCTCGTTGACGAACGGGCTGTCGTCGGCCGGTTTCAGTGCGCCCGCGCGCATCACGAGGCTCGCGTCGACGTGCGGGAAGCGGCGCGCGAGGTCGATGAACACCTCGGCCGCGCTCTGCCCCGCGCCGATCACCGCGACGCGGCGGCGCTCGCCGTCCGGCGACGCGACCAGCCGGTCGATGTCGGTCAGGTAGGACGACGAATGGATCACGCGGTCGCGGCCGAGCGCGGCGAACGCGTCCGGCACCGCCGGCGTGCCGCCGACGCCGACCGACAGCGCACGCGTCACGCGCTGGCGTTCGTGGCCGGCCGAATCGCGCGACAGCACGCGCAGCGCATCGACGCGCGCGCCGTCGCCGCGCACGGGCTCGATCGCCGTGACGGTTTCGCTGTAGTGGACGTGTTCGTCGAACGCGCCGGCGACCCAGCTCAGGTAGTCGTGGAATTCGACGCGGGTCGGATAGAAGTTCTTCAGGTTGACGAATTCGTTCAGCCGGCCGCGTTCGAACAGATAGTTGATGAACGTGTAGCGGCTCTTCGGATCGCGCATCGTGACGAGATCCTTCAGAAACGAGATCTGCATCCGGCAGTCGTCGAGCAGCATGCCGCGGTGCCAGCCGAATTCCGGCTGGCGTTCGACGAAGCAATGCGCGAACGGACGCGTGCCGTGGCGTTCCGCGAGGCGCACGGCCAGCGCCAGGTTCGACGGCCCGAAGCCGACGCCGATCAGGTCGAATACGGTTTCTCTCTGCATGTCTCTCAGCTCCCTTGTCGGTGAAACCGGCCCGTCAGACGTGACGGCCGGAGAAGAAGGTCTCGCGCAGCGTGCGCATCCACAGCGGCTGTCCGTCGGCGAGCGCCAGGCGGCGCTGCCGCGCGAAGCCATGCCGCGCGAGGGTATCGACGACCCGCGCGCGGCCGGCCGGGACCGCGCAGCCGACCGCTTCGGTGCGCGGGTCGTCGAGAGCGCGGTGGTTGTAGGCGACGAGGCGCAGCGCGCCGTCGTCGCCGAGTTGCGCACGCAGCAACTGCGCGCCGATGCCGTCGCCCTGTGCGACGCGGATCTCCGTGCCGTCGCGCACCGCGAACAGGCCGCCCGCGAACGCGAGGCGGTACGTATCGAGCAGCGTGAATCCGTCCGGGCGCACTTCAGCCAGCATCGCGCACCTCCAGTCGCGTGTGCGCCGCTTCGTCGAGATGCGTGCCGAGCGCCGCGAGCGTCGGCGACGTGAACACGTCGGCGACCGTCAGCGCGTGCCCGGCGCGGCTCGCCGCATCGACGAAACGCACGACGTCGAACGACGTCGCGCCGGCCTCGAACAGATCGGCATCGGGCGCGGGCGCGGCCGTCGCGAACGTGTCCGACCACAGCGCGGCGAGCTCGGCAGCCGTGTTCGGCGCGCGCGATGACGCCGCCGCATGGGTCGCGTTGCCGACCGGTGCGACCGCTGCCGGCGCGGCGAACAGCGCATCGGGCACGCCGAGTGGCGCTTGCGCCGCACCGGCGAAACGCGCGACTTCGTCGTGGTAAAGATCGACGAGCGCGTCGACGAAGCGGCCGTCGAGCAGTTCGTCCGCATAGGAGAACGCGGCGCTCACGCGGCCGTCCGGATGCTCGACGACGTCCAGCTCCAGCGTGAACACGACGCGATGACGCACGTCGTCGAAGCCGGCGAGCGACAGGCCGGCCCAGTCGCGTGCGGCCGCGCCGGTCGGGCGCAGGTAGTTGAACATCACCTGGAACAGCGGATTGGCCCGCGCGGCACGCGGCGCGCGCAGCGCCGCGACGACGTCGGCGAACGGCACGTCCGCATGCGCATAGGCGGCAAGCGCCGTATCGCGCACCTGGGCGAGCACCTCGAAACGGCTAGCCGCCGCGTCGATCCGCGTGCGCACGACCACGGCATTGATGAAGAGACCGAGCGCATCGCGCGCGGCATCGCCCGTCAGCTCGCGCGTCGATGCCAGCACGCCGACCGGCTGGTCGGCCGCGCCGGTCACGCGGAACAGCGCTGTATTCAGCGCCGCATGCAGCAGCATCGGCAACGTCGCGTGCGACGCCGACGCGGCATCGCGCGCGGCACGGATCAGCGACGCGTCGAACTCGAACGCGATGCGCGCCGCACGCCATTGCGGCACGGCCGGCGCGTCGGCGCGCTGCGGAAGCATGGGCGGCGGCAGGTCGGCCAGCGCGTCGCGCCAGTACGCGACACGGGCCGGCTGGCACGACGCGGGCAGCACGAGCGGCGTGTTTTCTGGCGTCGTTGTCGTCGTCGAAGAGGCCCGGGCCGCTTCGCCGCGCACGAGCGCGACATAGCGCGCGCGCACCGCGTCGAGCCACAGCTCGATCGATTCGCCGTCCGACACGATGTGATGGATCGTCACCGACAGCACGTGATCGTCCGCGCCGAGCCGCAGCACGCGGGCGCGCCACAGCGGCGCGTCGGCCGCGAGATCGAACGGCGCGAGCGCATCGGCGCCGGTCAGCGCCGCCGCGCGCGCGAGCGCGTCGGGCTGCGCGGACAAGTCGACGACCGGCAGCGCGACGCTCGCCGCGGCGTCGATCCGCTGGCCCGGCAGCATGCCGTCGCGCGCGACGAGCCGCGTGCGCAGCGCCGGGTGCGCGGCCGCGACCGTTGAAAACGCCGCGCGCAGCGCATCGACGTCGAGCGGGCCGCGCACGCGCAGCGCGACCGGAATGTTGTATGCGGCGCTGTCCGGCTGCGCGCGCCACAGGAACCACAGGCCGAGTTGCGCGGGCGACAGCGGCCACACGCCGTGCGCATCGGGCTTCGCCATCGCGACGCCCGGCACGGCGGCGCCGGCGTGCGCGGCGCGCGGCGCGTCGGTCACCTGGTGCGCGTATTGCGCGAGCACCGGCGCTTCGAACAGCGCGCGCACCGGCACGTCGCGGCCGAGCCGCTCGGCGACGCGGGTCGCGACGCGCACCGCCGCCAGCGAATGGCCGCCGAGTTCGAAGAAGTGATCGCCGCGGCCGACGCGCTCGGCGTTCAGCACGTCGCGCCAGATCGCCGCGAGCACGGTTTCATCGCCGTCGTGCGGCGCCTCGTAGGCACGTTCGACGCGCACCGGCGCCGGCAGCCGCGCCCGATCGACCTTGCTGTTCGCGTTGCGCGGCAACGCGTCGAGCACGATCAGCTGCGCGGGCACCATGTAGTCGGGCAGCGTGCGGCGCAGATGCGCGTCGAGCGTCGCGGCCTCCACCGGTTGCGCGGCCGCCTGCGCGTCGGCGGTCAGTTCGACGTACGCGACGAGCTGCGCCTGCGCGCCCTGCCCGTGCACGACCGCGCACGCTTCGCGCACCGCATCGTGCGCGGCCAGCTGCGCCTCGATCTCGCCGAGTTCGATGCGCAGCCCGCGCAGCTTCACCTGGTGATCGACGCGGCCGATGAAGTCGAATACGCCGTCCGCGCGCCGCCGCACGAGGTCGCCCGTGCGATACAAGCGTGCGCCCGGCGAGCCGTACGGGTCGGGCACGAAGCGCTCGGCCGTCAGCGCGGGACGGTCGAGATAGCCGCGCGCGACGCCGATCCCCTCGCCGCCGAGGTACAGCTCGCCGATCACGCCGACCGGCAGCGGATGCAGCCGCGCGTCGAGCACGTGCGCGGTGCGCGCGCCGACCAGCGTGCCGATCGGCAGGTACGCGGCGTCGCCGAGCGTCGCGAGATCGTCGCCGGGACGGAACATCCACAGCGTCGGCGTGATCACGGTCTCGGTCGGCCCGTAGCCATTGACCACGCGCACGTTCGGCATCGCGCGGCGCAACATCGCGAAGGCTTCGCGCGACGTCGCCTCGCCGCCGACGGTCAGCGAGCGAAGCGTCGGCGGCGCGCCGTGCGCGAGCGCCCATTCGGCGAGTTGCGCGGCGCAGCCGGGCGGCACGTAGGTCATCGTCACGCCGTCGCGAATCATCATCGCGCAGGTCTGCGCGGGCGGCCACAGCACGTCGGCCGTCACCGACACGGCGGCACCCGACAGGTACTGCGAAAACCAGCCTTCGTGCGCGCCGTCGAAGTTGACCGACTGGAACAGCAGGAACACGTCGTGCTCGCCCGCGCCGTAGCGCTCGGCGATCGCCGCGCAATGCCGCGCGAACGCCGCGTGATCGACGATCACGCCCTTCGGCTTGCCGGTCGAGCCGGACGTGTAGATCGCGTACGCCGCATGGCCGGGCAGCACGTCCGGCAGCGCGACGTCCGCGGCTTCGTCGAGCGCGTCGACTTCGTCCGCGCGCCAGACGCGCAGCGCCGGCAGTTCGGGCAGCGAGGCGGCGCTCGCGGCGTCGGTCAGCACGTGCGCGATGCCCGCGTCGCCGACGATCTGCGCGAGCCGTTCGCGCGGATGCGCCGGATCGAGCGGCACGAACGCGGCGCCCGACTTCAGTACCGCCATCAGCGCGACCAGCAGGTCGACCGAACGCTGCAGCGCGACGCCGACGCGCATTTCCGGCCGCACCCCGGCGGCGACGAGGTTGCGCGCGATGCGGGCCGCGCGCGCGTCGACCTCGCCGCGCGTCAGTGCGCGATCGATGTCGGCGACACCGCGTGCGTCGGGCCGTGCGTGCGCGTGTGCGGCGATGCGTGCGTGCACCGGCACGAACGGTTCGGCATCGGCCGCGCCTGCCGGCGCATTCCACGCGAAGAGTTGCGCTTGCTCGTCGGCCGGCAGCCAGTCGAGATCGCCGATCGGCATGTCGGGGCGCGCGAGCGCATCGCCGAGCAGCGTGACGAAGCGCGCGGCCAGCCGCGCGATCGCGTCGCCGTCGAACAGGTCGAGCGCGTAGATGAATGCGGCGTCGAACGTGCCGTCGGGCGTCGCCTCGACGGCAAGCGTCAGGTCGAATTTCGCGGAAGGCGTGCCGGACGGCAGCAAGGATGCCGACGCCGCGCCCAGCGCCGGCGGCGCGCGGCGCTCGCCGTACGCGGCCATCACCTGGAACAGCGGATGGTGGCTGGCGCTGCGCGGCACGCCGAGCGCGTCGACGACCTGCTCGAACGGCACGTCCTGGTGCATCTGCGCATCGACGAGCGCGCGCTGCGTGCGTGCGACCAGCGACGCGAAATCGCCGTGCGCGGGCACGTCGACATCGATCGCGAGCGTGTTGACGAAAAAGCCGATCAGGCCGGCCGTTTCCGCGCGCTCGCGGTTCGCGGCCGGCACGCCGACGCAGATCCGCGCATCGCCGGTCGCGCGCGCGAGCAGCGCGTCGAGCGCCGCGAGCAGCGCCGCGAACGGCGTCGCGCCCGACGCGGCCGCGAACGCGCGCAGCCGCGCGCCGGTGTGTGCGTCGAGGGAAAACACGTGACGCGCACCGCGTGCGCTGCGGCGCGCGGGCCGTGCGGCCGCGCCGGGCAGCGTCAGCACGCCGCGTTGCGGGTCGAGGCGCTCGCGCCAGAACGCCAGCTGGCGATCGCGCTCGCCGGCATCGAGCCAGCGGCGTTGCCACAGCGCATAGTCCGCATACTGGATCGGCAGCGGCGCGAGCGGCACCGGCGCGCCCGACGCATACGCGCGATAGAACGCCGCGAGTTCGAACAGCATCACGTTCGACGACCAGCCGTCCGACACGATGTGGTGAACGGTCAGCGCGAGCCAGTGATGCGTCGCGTCGAGACGGATCAGGTGTGCGCGCATGAGCGGCGCCGCGCCGAGATCGAACGCGGCGGCTTCGTCGGCCGTCGCGATGCTTTCGGCGCGTGCCATGCGCTGCGCGTCGGGCAGCGCTTCGAGACCGGTCTCGCGCCACGGGCAGCGCAGCGGCGGATGGATCGTCTGCGCGACGCCGTCCTCCGCTTCGTCGAAGGTGGTGCGCAGCGCTTCATGGCGCGCGATCAGCGCATCGCACGCGAGCCGCAGCGCGTGCGCGTCGAGCGGACCCGTCAGCGCGAGCCGCTCGGTGATGTGATACGCGTCCGGCGCGTCGATCAGCCGCGCGTGCAGCCACAGCCGCGTCTGCGCGAACGATGCCGGCACACGGTCGCCGCGCGGCGTACGCGGCGGGATCGGCAGCATGCGAAAGTCGATGCCGGCCGCGCCGAGCTTGTCGATAAACACCGCGCGCTGCGCGTCGGGCAATTGCGCGAAACGCGTCGCGAGTGCGAGCCAGTCGGGTTGCATCCTCGTCATCCGTCGTCCTTATTGGGTTTCCAGTTCGCCGAGCAGCGCGTCGATCGCGCTCGCCGCGTCGGTCGCACCGCGTGCCGCGCAGGCCGCATCGATCGCGTCCGCGCAGCGTGCGAGCGTGCGGGTGTCGAACAGCGTGCGCAGCGGCAGCGCGAGGCCCCAGTGCAGGTTCGCCTGCGCATGGGCTTGCGTCGCGAGCAGCGAGTGGCCGCCGAGCAGGAAGAAATCGTCGTCGCGGCCGATCGCGTCGACGTGCAGCACGCGTTGCCAGATCGCCGCGAGCGCGCGCTCCGTGTCGGTCGCGAGTTCGCTGGCCGCGGCCGCCTCGCGCACCGGTGCGGGCAACGCATGGCGGTCGCACTTGCCGTTCGGCGTGACCGGCAGCGCGTCGAGTTCGATCAGCTGCGACGGCACCATGTAGGCCGGCAGCTGCGCGCGCAGCGAATCGAGCATGGCCGCACGGTCGAGCGGCCCCGCGTCGCCGCGTGCGACATAGCCGATCAGCTGATCGTCGCGCACGATCACGACCGCGTCGTGCACGCCCGGCGCCGTGCGCAGCAGCGCCTCGATTTCACCCGGCTCGATCCGCTGGCCGCGCAGCTTCACCTGCGTGTCGACGCGGCCGAGGTAGTCGAGCGCGCCGTCGGCGCGACGCCGTGCGAGGTCGCCGGTGCGATACATGCGCGCGCCCGGCACGAACGGATCGGGCACGAAACGCTCGGCGGTCAGCCCCGGGCGGCCGAGATAGCCGCGCGCGAGCCCCGCGCCGGCCAGATACAGTTCGCCGGTCGCGCCGGCCGGCACCGGCTGCCAGGCCGCGTCGAGCACGTGCAGCTGCAGGTTCGCGATCGGATGGCCGATCGGCACCGCGAATGCGTTGGCGTCGTCGGGGCCGCAGGTCCAGTGCGACACGTCGATCGCGGCTTCCGTCGGCCCGTACAGGTTCACGAGCGTCGCGTCCGGCACGAGCCGCGCGACCTTCGCGACGAGTTCCGGCGCGAGCGCCTCGCCGCTCGCGACGATCAGGCGCACGCTGTCGCATTGCGCGGCGGCCTGGAAATCGTCGAGATACGCGACGAATGCGGCCAGCATCGACGGCACGAAGTGCAGCACCGTCACGCCGTGCGCATGGATCGCGGCCGCGAGGCGGGCCGGATCGCGGTGGTCGCCGGGCGCGGCGATCGCAAGCTTCGCGCCGGTCGCGAGCGGCCACACGAATTCCCACACCGACACGTCGAAACCGAACGGCGTCTTGTGCAGCACGACGTCGTCGCGCGTGAGTCGGTACGCGTGCTGCATCCACGCGATCCGGTTCGCGAGCGCGCCGTGCGAGTTGCCGGCGCCCTTCGGCTTGCCGGTCGAGCCGGACGTGTAGATCAGGTATGCGAGCTGGGCGGCGTCGATGTCGGTCGCGATCTCGGCGGCATCGCCCGCTTCGCCGTACTCGCCGCCATCGTTCGCTTCATCGGCGAGCAGATCGGCGACCGTCAGCAACTGCGTCGTCGCGTCGTCGCCGAGCGCAGCCTCGACTCGCGCGCTCAGATGGGCTTGCGTGATCGCGACCGCGGGCCGCGCGTCGCGCAGCAGGTACGCGATGCGCTCGGCCGGATAGTCGGGGTCGACCGGCAGGTACGCGGCGCCGGCCTTCAGCACGCCGACGAGCGCCGTCACCATGTCGAACGAACGCTCGACGCACAGCGCGACCGGCGTGTCGGGCTGCACGCCGCGCCGGCGCAAGGCGGCGGCGACGCGCGTCGTGTTCCGGTCGAGTTCGCGATAGGTCGCGCGTTGCACGTGGCCCTGGGCATCCGCGTATTCGAGTGCGATCGCATCGGGCGTGGCGCGTGCGGCGTCCGCGAATTGAAGATGCAGCGGTTGCCGTTGCGCGTCCGGCCAGCTCCGTGCGGTGTCCTGCGCGCGGGCCAGCGCGTCGCGCGTCGCGTCGTCGGCGATCGACAGCGTGCCGAGCAGCGCGTCGGGCGTGCGGGCCAGCGCATCGAGCGCGCACGCGAACGCGCGGTGCCAGGTCTCGACCTGGTGCGCATCGACGCGCGCGGTGTCGTAGCCGTAGTCGATCGTCAGCTCGGCGCCGCTTTCGATCACGAGCGTCAGCGCGAAATCGGTCGACTCGATGCTGCGCACGCCGCTCAGCGCGAGCGCACGCGGATCGGCATCGCGCGCCGTGTCGTCGACCGGGTAGTTCTCGAACACGACCAGCGTGTCGAACAGTGCGCCGCCGGCGCCGCGCGCCCAGCGCTGGATGTCGGCGAGCGGCGTATGCGCATGCTCGGCGGCCGCCGCGTTCTCGCGCTGCAATCCTTGCAGCCAGTCGGCCGCGCGTTGTTGCGGCGCGGGCGCCGTGATCACCGGCAGCGTGTTGATGAAAAGGCCGAGCACCGTATCGACGTCCGCGAGCGCTTCGGGACGGCCCGCGACGGTCGCGCCGAACGCGACGGCCGGCTGATGCGTCATGCGCTGCAGCGCGAGCGCCCACGCGCCCTGCACCAGCGTGTTCACGGTCAGCTTCAGCGCGCGCGCCGTGTGCGCGATACGCGTCGTCGCGGCCGCGTCGATCGTCGCGCGCCACGTGACCATCTCGGCGTCCGCGCGGTCGGCCACACGCTCGGCGATCAGCGTCGGCGCGTCGAGGCGCGCGAGCCGCCCGGTCCAGAAACGCTCATCGGCGTTGCGGTCGCGCGTGCCGAGCCACGCGATGAAGTCGCGATAGCGCAGCGCCGGGCGGCTCGCGAACGGCGACACCGCATCGGGGTCGCGATAGTCGCGCAGCACGTCCGCGAGCAGGCGCGCGGTGCTCCAGCCGTCGAGCAGCACGTGGTGGCGCGTCCACACGACGCGCCACGCGTCGTCCGTTACGCGGATCAGCGTGAGCCGCATCAGCGGCGGCTCGCGCCAGTCGAAGCCGCGTGCGCGATCGGCCGCGAGCCACGCGTCGAAGTCGGCGTCGAGCGTGTCGCCGCGCGCACGCCAGTCGAGTTGCTCGACCGGCATCCGCGCATGGCGATGCACGCATTGCAGCGGTGCGGCCTCGTCGGGCATCACGCTGGTGCGCAGGATGTCGTGACGTGCGACCGATGCGGCGAACGCGGCCGCGAGCCGGTCGGCATCGAGCGCCGTCGCGGTCGCGACGAGCTGGTTCACGTAGCTCGCATGACCGGGCGCGAACAGCGCATGGAACAGGATCCCCTGCTGCATCGGCGACAGCGGATACACGTCGTCGATCGTGCGCCAGTCGAGCGGCGCGCGCTCGATCGCGGCCTGCGTGAGGCCGGCAGCCTGCGCGAGCGGGAAGTCGCCCGGCGTCGCTCCGCCGCCGCGATGCGCGACACGCGATGCGCATGCGTCGGCGAGTTCGCGCAGTGCGGCCGCAAAGCGTTCCGCGAGCGCATCGATCGTCGCGCGCTCGAACTGCGGCGCGCCGTATACCCAGTGAACCTTCAGCGTGCGTGCGCCGTCGCGGTCGGTATCGAGGTACGCATGGATCGCGAGCGTGTTGCCGAGCGGCCCTTGCGGGTCGCGCTCGATGCCGGTGCCGCCGAAGCGCGGCACGAGCGTCGCGTCGCGCGGTGCGTCGAACTGGCCGAGATAGTTGAACGTGACGCGCGGACGCGGCACGGCGGCCAGCGCCGCACGCGTCGCCGCGTCGCCGTAATGCGCGAGCACGCCGAAGCCGAGCCCCTTGTGCGGCACCGCGCGTAGCGTGTCCTTGACCGCGCACAGCGTGTCGCGCGCGGTGGCTTCGACCGGCAGCGTGACCGGATAGTGGCTCGTCAGCCAGCCGATCGTGCGGCTCGCGTCCGCATCGTCGAACAGCGCCTCGCGGCCATGCCCTTCGAGTTCGACGCGGCACGACGCGGCGCCGTCGGCACCGGCCAGCGCCAGCGCGAGCGCCGCGCCCAGCAGTTCGATCGTCTGCGTGCGATACGCGGCGTGCGCGTCGGTCAGCGCGGCGCGGGTCAATGCCGCGTCGATGGTCTGCACGACGACCGCCGCGTCGGCGTTCGTCGCCGGTGCGTCGGGATGATCGGGCACGAGGTCGTCGCCCTGTGCCATGCCGGCCCAGTAAGCCGCTTCAGCGGCGAACGGCGATGCCGGCTCCGTCGCGGCACGCGCGAGGCGCGCGGCCCACGCATCCGCGCGCAGGCCCGGCTGCGAGAGGCGAACGGGCGTGCGCTCGCATGCGGCGCGATACGCGGCGTCGAGGTCGTCGAGCAGGATGCGCCACGACACGCCGTCGACGATCGCGTGGTGAATCGCCAGATACAGCCGCGCCGCGCCGTCCGGCAGACGCGCCGCGCATGCGCACGCGAGCGGCCCGCGGCCGAGGTCGAGGCGACGCTGCAACGCGTCGAAGCGCGCCAGTGCGTCGGCTTCGTCGCGCGCGGCGACTTCGACGAACGGCAGCGCGTCGTAGGGTTTCGGCGCATCGCTCGCGCGCCACTTGCCGTCCGCGCCACGCGCGAAGCGCTGGCGGAATGCGTCGTGATGGGTGAGCAACGCGTCGAATGCACGCGCGAATGCGTCGGCGTCGAACGGACCGCGCACGTCGAACGCGACGGACTGGTTCCAGTGGCCCGGATGCGGCACGTCGAGCGCGAAGAAGCGCTGCTGTGCAGGCGTCAGGACCGCTGCGGAAGCGGTTGCGGACCGAGCCGGCGCGGTCGATGTCGTTGCGGCGGCAACGTCCTCGATCTTCGCGATGCGCGCGAGTTCGGCGACCGTCGGGCCGTCGAACAGCTGCTTCGGCGTGAAGCGCACGCCGCGCTTGCGGGCGCGTGCGATCACCTGCAGCACGAGGATCGAATCGCCGCCGAGCTCGAAGAAATTGTCGTCGCGGCCGACGTGCGGCGCCTTCAGCACCGCTTGCCAGACTTCGGCGAGCGCCGTTTCGACCGGCCCCTGCGGCGCATCGCCGGCGGCCACCGCCACCGGCGATGTGGCCAGTTCGCGCAGCGCCGCGCGATCGAGCTTGCCGTTCGCGGTCACCGGCAGGCGTGCGAGCACGACGAACTGCGCGGGCACCATGTAGTCGGGCAACGCCGCGCCGAGCGCCGCGCGCACGGCCGCTTCGTCGAATGCCGCGCCGTCGCGCATCACGACGAACGTGGCGAGCCGCAGGCGGGCGTCGTGCTCGATCGCGAGCGTCTCGGCCTGCGCGATCGGGCCGGCCGCGCGTACCGCCGTGCTCACCTCGCCCGGCTCGACGCGATAGCCGCGAATCTTCACCTGGTCGTCGATGCGGCCGAGGAACGCGAGACGGCCGTCCGCGCGCAGGCGTACGCGATCGCCGGTTCGATACAGGCGCGCACCGGCCGCGAACGGATCGGGCACGAAGCGCTCGGCGGTCTGCGCGGGCCGGTTCAGGTAGCCGCGCGCCACGCCCGGCCCGCCCAGATACAGTTCGCCCGCCGCGCCGGCCGGCACGCACGCGCCGAACGCGTCGAGCACGAGCGCGCGCGCATTCGGCAGCGGGCCGCCGAGCGGCACGCCGCTCGCGGGATCGCGCGCATCGGCGGCGATCGACGCGGTGTCGCACGCGATCGCGCCGACGGTCGCCTCGGTCGGCCCGTAATGGTTGATCACGCGGCAGGCCGGCGCGAGCGCGGCGATTCGCGCGACGAGCGCCCACGTCAGCGTTTCGCCGCCGGTCACGAGCGCATGGCGCGGCAGCACGTCGGCCGGCACGCGCGCGTCGAGCAGCGCCTGCAGGTGGCTCGGCACGATCTTCAGCACGCCGACGTCGCGGCGGCGCATCTCGTCGGCGAACAGGTCCGGATCGAACGCGCACGCGGCCGGCAGCAGGTGCAGCGTGCGGCCCGCGCACAGCGCGCCGAACAACGTCGTGTGGCCGAGGTCGGCGGCGACGGTCGACACCATCGCGAACGACGCGTCCGGTGCGAACGCGAGTTCGTCGAGCATCCCCTGCACGTAGTCGGCCAGTGCGCCGTGCGACACGACGACGCCCTTCGGCGTGCCGGTCGAACCCGACGTATAGATCAGGTACGCGCCCTGTTCCGGATGCGGCGCGACGCGGATGCCGGCCGCATGCGCGAGCGTCGCGTCCTGCGCGAGCGTGTCGACGTCGAGCGGCTGTGCGGCGCTGCCGGCCGGCCACGCGGCCCCGTCCGGCTGCTGCGCGACGAGCGCCCAGCGCGCGCCGCAATCGGCGGCCGCGGCCACGAGGCGCGCGGCCGGCTGGGCCGGGTCGAGCAGCACGGCCAGCGCGCCGGCCTTCAGTGCGCCGAGCAGGCCGACGACGAAGCGGGCCGAGCGCTCGATGCAGACGATGGCCGGTGCTTCGGCCGTCGCGCCGCGCAGTTTCAGCGCATGTGCGATACGGTTCGATGCATCGTCGAGTTCGGCGAACGTCAGCGACGCCGACGCATCGGCGAGTGCGACGCGATGCGGATACGCGGCGGCCTGCCGCGCGAAAGCGGCGACGATGTCGGCGTGTTCGATCCGCAACGCACGGCCGTCGCGCGGCTGGCGCGATGCCGGCGACGCATCGCACGGCAGCGCGGTCGTCGCGCGGTGCGGTTCATGTGCGGCGGAGGCGACGAGCGCCGCATAGCTGTCGAGCCATGCGCGCGCGGTGTCGGCAGCGATGCAGTCGGTCGCATAGGCGGCGACCAGTTCGATCCCGTGCGCGTCGTCGGTGAAATCAAGCGCGAAGTCGAAGCGCGCGGCGAGATCGGGCCCCGGCGTCGCAACGGCGGTCGCGCCCGGCAGCACGCTGTCGTGCCGCGCATCGAACTGCTGCGCGAATTTCACGCGCAGCCATTCGTCGCCGCGCCGGACGGGCGGTTTCACCGCATCGACGACGCGCTCGAACGGCACGTCCTGGTGCGCGACCGCGTCGAGTGCCGCCGTGCGCGCCGCGTCGACCAGCGCGCGGAACGGCAGCGTCGGCGCCACCCGCACGCGCAGCGCGACCGTGTTCAGGAACAGGCCGAGCAGCGCGCGGGTTTCCGGCCGCTGCCGATGCGCGACCGGCACCGCGACGACCACGTCGGTCTCGCCGGTCAGGCGCGACAGCCATGCGTCGAGCGCGGCCAGCAGTACCGTGAAGACCGTGGCCTGCGCGTCGCGCGCGAGACGCCGGACGTCCGCCGCAACCGTGTCGGGCAGGCGAACCGACACGCGTGCGCCCTGCAGCGTGCGCGTCGCACCCGGCTTCCGATCGACCGGCAGCGCGAGCGGGCCCGGCACGTCGCGCAAGGCGTCGCGCCAGTAATCGAGCTGACGCTCGCCTTCGCCGCCGGCGAGCATGTCGCGCTGCCAGTCCGCATAGTCGGCGTACTGGATCGGCAGTGGCGGCAACGCCGGTTCGCGCCCTTCCGCATACGCACGGTACGCGGCCGACAATTCGTCGAATGCGCAGCGCGAGCTCCAGCCGTCGGTGATCGCGTGGTGCGCGGTCAGCAGCAGCCGGTGGCGATCGTCGGCGAGCACGACGAGCGTCGCGCGCAGCAGCGGCCCGTTCGACAGATCGAACGGTGCGCCCGCGTCGCGCTCGGCGATACGCGCGGCTTGCGCGTCGCGAGCGGCCGGCGGCTGGTCGCGCAAGTCGAGCGTCGCGATCGTAACCGGCAGACGGGCATGGATGCGCTGCATCACGATGCCGTCGTCGTTGTCGACGAGCGTCGTGCGCCACGCGTCGTGCCGCCCGATCACGTGATCGAGCGCACGCTGCAGCGCAGCGCGATCGAGCGCGCCGTCGATCGTCCAGTGCGCGGCGATGTGATACGCGGCGCTCGCGTCACGCGTTTGCGCGAGCACCCAGAAGCGTTGCTGTGCGAGCGATGCGGCACGATCGACATGCGGGGCACCCGATGCGGCGGCTTCGGCCGGTGCACGGCGTGCGGCAATCGCGGCCAGCGGCGCGCCCGTTTCGCGCTCCGCGCGATCGACGCGCGCGGCCAGCTCGGCCAGTGCCGGATCGGCGAACAGCGTGTCGAGCCGCAGGTTCACGCGCAACGCGGCGCGGATCGCGGCCTGCAGTTGCATCGCGGCGAGCGAATCGGCGCCCAGCGCGAAGAAGCGGTCGTCGCGCGACGGCGTCGCGTCGAGGCCGAGCAGCGTCTGCCAGAAGCCGGCGATCTGCGCTTCGGTCGGCGTGCACGGCGCGGCGCCGGCGGGAGCTTCGGCGTCGCGCGCGGCGGCGCTGCGCTCGCGCAGCGCGGCACGGTCGAGCTTGCCGTTCAGCGTGTACGGCAGCGCAGCGCAGCGCACGAAGCGGTGCGGCTGCCACGCGGCAGGCAATTGCGCGCCCACGTGCGCCTTCAGCTCCGCATCGTCGGCGGCCGCGCGCAGCGCGACGCACGCGATCAGCCGCGTCGGCCCGTTGCCGGTTTCGGCGATCACGGCCGCGTCGGCCACTGCCGGATGCGTGCGCAGGCACGCGGCGATTTCCGCGGGCTCCACACGCACGCCGCGCACCTGGACCTGATCGTCGAGGCGGCCGAGATAATCGAACGCACCGTCGGCGCGCAGGCGTGCAAGATCGCCGGTGCGATAGACGCGGGCACCGGGCTCGCCGTGCGCATCGGGAATGAAGCGTTCGGCCGTCAGCGCCGGGCGGCCGTGATAGCCGCGCGCGAGACACACGCCGCCGAGCAGCAGCTCGCCGCCCTCGCCCGCTTCATTCGGCTCGCCGGCCGCGTCGCCGTCGATGCGCGCGACACGCGGGCCGATCGCGCGACCGATCGGCAGCGACGCATACGCATCGTCCGCTGCCAGCGCGGGCATTTCACCCGGCTCGACCGGCCACAGCATCGGCGAGATCACGGCCTCGGTCGGCCCGTAGCCGTTGATCAGGCGTACCGACGGGAACGTGCGGCGCACGAATTCGAATGCCTGTTGCGGCAGCGCTTCGCCGCCGAACGCGAGCACGCGCAAGGCCGGCGGCACGCCGTCGCGCGCGGCGACGGCGGCGAATTCGCGCAGGTAGGCCGGCGGAAATGCGGCAACGCTGACCGCTTCGCGCACCATCAGCGCATGCGCGGCGTCCGGCGCGAACGGTTGCGGCGGCGCGATCGTCACGCTCGCGCCAACCGCGAGCGGCGCGAGCCAGCACTCGTGCGCGGCATCGAAATTGACCGACGCGAAATGCAGCAGGCGGTCGCCGCCCGCGATCGGCAGCGCGGCCGCGAGCGCATCGCAATGCGCGGCGAGCGGCCCGTGCTCGACGATCACCGCCTTCGGCGTGCCGGTCGAGCCCGACGTATAGATCATGTAGGCGGCCGAGCGCGGATGTACCGGCGCGTCTTCGTCGTCGACGCAGGCAGCGGCCTCCGCGGAGCTTGCGTCGAACGCGTGATCGAACGACGCGCCGAGCGCCGCGCGGCCGGCCGCATCGACGACGCCGTGCCGCAGTTGCGCATCGCGGACGATCCAGTCGAGGCGCGCGGCCGGATGACGCGGATCGAGCGGCACGAATACGCCGCCCGCCTTCAGCACGGCGAGCAGCGCGACGAACAGCTCGCACGAGCGCTCGACACAGACGCCCACCCGCACTTCCGCGCCGACACCGGCCGCGCGCAGTTGGCGGGCAAGGTGCGACGCACGCGCGTCGAGCGCGCCGCGCGACAGGCGCAGGTCGTTCTGGAAAGGCGCGGCGAGCGCGGGCGCGTCGGGCGCGCTGCGCGCCAGTTCGCGGATTCGGTGATGCAACGCAGTCGGGAAACTCGTCATGTGCGTGAAGTCCTTCGGTCCGGCCGCTTCGGCCAAGTCTCGGGGCCGCATGGGGCGGCTTCACTGGTGTGACGAACGGCGCGGCCGATTTTTTACCGTTTTGCGCGCAAAGCCGGCACGGATGCATTTTTTGAAGGCAGGGCTAAATATTTGCGCGGCCCGTTCGTCTATCAGGGAGGAAAGTCGCAACCGGGCCCGCCCCGCGCGCCGCTTTCGCATCAGTCTTGCCGTTTCCGCAGGGTTTGCCTGCCCTTCATTTATCGACGTTGCCGATGACCGCTGCCCACGAGCCTTCTTCCCCGCCGTCCCTCGACGCCTCCCCCGGCCGCCCTGCGGCCCGCCTGATCCTCGCGTTGCTGCGCGAAAGCCGCGCGTCGCTCGCGCTGGCGCTCGTCGCCTGCGTGCTCAACGGCGTCGCGAGCGTGCTGCTCGTCGCGACGCTGAACCGCGCGCTCGCGACGCCCGGCGCGGCCGACGCGGCGCTCGCGTGGCGCTTCGCGCTGTGCGCGGTGATTGCGCTCGTCACGCGGATCGTGTCGGGCACGCTGTTCGCCCGGCTGTCGCAGGACACGATGGCGCGGCTGCGCATGCATCTCGCGCGGCGCGTCGGCGCGGCCGAGCTGCGCGACATCGAGCGGATCGGCGCGGCGCCCGTGCAGTCGGTGCTGACCGACGACGCGACCAACGTGTCGATGCTGTTCTTCGCGCTGCCGAACCTGGTGATGCACGGCTCGATCGTGTTCGGCTGCCTCGGCTATCTCGCGTGGCTGTCGTGGCCCGTGTGCGTGCTCGCGCTGACCGCGATCGTCGCCGGCTCGCTCGGCTATCACACCGGCGATCGCCGCGCGATCGCGTCGCTGGAGGCGGCCGGCCACGCGCAGGACCGCCTGTTCGGCTATCTCGGCTCGCTGTTCTCCGGCGCGAAGGAACTGAAGCTGCACGACGCGCGCGCGCGCCAGTTCGTCGACGGCCAGCTCGGCGCCGCGATCGGCGAGGTGCGCGACCACCGCCGCCGCGCGTTCAGCGCGTATGCGATCGGCGTCGGCTGGATCATCTTCCTGTTCTACGTGTTCCTCGGCGCGGCCGCGTTCTGGCCGCAGCTGGGCGTGCATGCCGATGCGGGCACGGCGGCCGGCTACGTCGTCGTGTTCCTGTTCATGCTGGTGCCGCTCGACGGTCTGCTGAACAACCTGCCGACCGTCAACGCGGCGCGCGTGTCGCTCGGGCGCATCGAAGGCGTGATGGCCGAATTCGGCGCGCTGCGGACGGTGCCGCCTGCGAGCGACGCACCCGACGTGCCGCCGGCAGGCGCCGTCACGCTGCGCGGCGTCACGCACGCGTATTTCCACGAGCGCGACGAACGGATGTTCCGCATCGGGCCGATCGACCTGACGATCCGGCCGGGCGAGCTCGTATTCATCGTCGGCGGCAACGGCAGCGGCAAGACGACGCTCGCGAAGGTGCTGACGGGGCTCTACGAGCCGGAGGAAGGCACGATCGAGGTCGACGGCCGCCCGATCGGCTGGCGCGAGCGCGCTGCGTACCGGCAGCGTTTCAGCGCGGTGTTCAACGACTTCCACCTGTTCGATGCGCTGCTCGGCATCGTCGATCCCGACGATCCGGCGCGGGCGCAGGCCGATGCGCGCGCGAACGCGCTGGTCGCGAAGCTCGCGCTCGATCACAAGGTGAAGGTCGTCGACGGCGCGTTCTCGAACCGCGCGCTGTCGACCGGGCAACGCAAGCGGCTCGCGCTCGTCGTCGCGTACCTGGAGGACCGGCCGTTCTACCTGTTCGACGAATGGGCGGCCGACCAGGATCCGTCGTTCAAGGCGGTGTTCTACGAACAGTTGCTGCCCGAGCTGCGCGCGCGCGGCAAGGCCGTGATCGTGATCACGCACGACGACCGCTATTTCGGTCTCGCCGATCGCCTGCTGAAGCTCGACAACGGGCAGATCGTCAGCGATACGACGCCCGCGCGGTCACGCGCACGCGATGATGCGGATGTGCTGAGCGCGTAAGTATCGTCAAACACCTGCCGCCTGCGCGCAGCGGATGCTGCACGCAGGCGGTTTCAGGTTGGAAGAATGGTGAGCGTCGGGAAGTACCGGAAGAACCTGAGATATATCGTTCGGTGTGCGTAGTTGTTTGCGACGCCGACGGAATGCAGCGGAACAGGCATTCGCGCAACACGCGCGAGACAATGCAATTCGCGACCACGCCGCCCCACCCGCGCACGACCCGCCGCGCGTTCAGCGCACGGCCGGCAGCTTCAGCATCGTATCGGTCATCACGTCGGCCAGCTTCAGCGCCGACATCGGGCCGCCGAATCCCCAGATGTTCCGCTCGACGAGCGCGATCCTGCGCTCGCGCAGCGCGGGCACGAAACGCCACACCGGCGAATCGAGTTTCGACGACAGCGGCACGTCCATCCCCGTCGCGGTGACGAACAGCACGGCGAGATCGCGTTGCCGGAGCAGATCGGCGGACGTCACGTAGAGCGTGCCTTCCCGCGTCGGCTTCTTCGGCCACGGGTCGAGCCCGAGCGCGCGCGCGAGGCCGGCCGACGTGCTGTTGCCCGTATAGGCCCAGTAGCGGTCGGGCAGCCCGAGATCCTGCAGCAGTGCGATGTGTTCGCCGCCGCGGCCCGCGGCCGCGAGCCGCGCCGCATTGCGCGCGATCCCTGCGTCGAGTTGCGCTTCGACCGCCTGTGCGCGCGCCTCGCGCCCGGTCACGCGACCGATCGTCCGGAAGATCTGCCGCATCCAGTCGAACTGCGTGACGGGCACGCCGTCTTCCGACACGTTCGGGCTGAACTGGAACAGGATCGTCGGCGCGATCCGGTCGAGCGCGGCGAAGATCGGCGCATGCCGGAAGCCGACGCCGATGATCAGGTCGGGCTTCACCGCGGCAATCGCCTCGAGCCCTGGCTCCTGCCGCGAACCGATGTCGGCCACGTGCGCGAGCCGGTCGCTCTGGTAGCCGAGCCAGCCCGGATAAAACGCGGTATCGGCCATGCCGACCGGCACGAGGTCGAGCGCGATCACGCTTTCCGCGAACATGAAGTCGAGCGCGACCACGCGCTGCGGCCGCACGGGCATCGTCGCGCTCGCCTGCGACACGACGGGGTTGGCCGCGAGCGAGCGGCCCGGTTGCGACGGCATGCCGCCCTGCCCGGCGCGCGCGCCGTCCGCGATCGCGGCGGCCGGCGCACCGCAGCACGCGGCGCCGAGCGCGGCCAGTGCCGCGAGCGCATGGCGGCGGCCGGCATGCGGTACCGGCATCACCGGATCGCATCCTGCCCGGCCAGCGCCGCGTCGTCCATCGTCAATAGCAGCGGGCAGCTTCCACACAGTTGCGTTTCTCCAGGAATTTCATAGCGCAGGCAGCACACGCGGCGCGCGCGAAACGGCGTCGGCAGCAGCGGCGAGCGCGGCACGGCGTCGCGCACCGGCATGCGCAGCGGATTCGGCTCCCCGGCGACGCACGACGCGCCGAACAGCCAGTCGGCATCGCGAACGGGATCGGCCGCGCACGGCAGCGCGCGGTACGTGTCGAGCAGATAGTCGAGCAGGTTGCCCGCGTTGCTCCACAGCACGCGCGGCGTGACGCGGCCCATCGCCGCGAGCAGGTCGATCACCGCGCCGAGATGCGCGACGAGCCCCGCATAGCGCGGCGCAGGTTCGTCGCACGGCGCGCCGAGCGCGTCAGGCGAGACATACAGCGCGGCCGGCATCCCGTCGTCGAGCGCGACGAAGGTGCGCTCCGGCGCCATGTCGAGCGGCCGGCCGAGCGTCAGCGCGGCGACCACGCCGGCGGGCGCCGCGCGGCCGAAGTAGTACTTGCTCCATTGCGACACCAGCGCGCGCGCATGCAGCGCCGGATCGCCGCCGTAGTGGCGGACCATCGCGTCGAGCACCGTATCGCGATGCTCGGGCAGCGCGCTGACCGGCACGACGATCCGGCCCGGCGCGTGCGTGTCGTCGGGCATCCCGAGCCACACGGCGTCGAGATGCGCGGCGAACGGTTCGGGCGCGAACGCCGAGAATCGCGTGGCGCGTGCGCCGTCGAGCGCCGGCGTCATCGCCCCGCGCGCCGGGCGCGGCGCCCCTCGAGGATCAGCAACCCGAGCAGGTAAGGCGCGCCGATCAGCGCGGTCAGCACGCCGGCCGGCACTTCGCGCGGCGCGACGACCGTGCGGGCGGCCAGATCGGCGAGGCCGAGAATCAGCGCGCCGCATGCGGCCGCGAGCCACAGCCGCGTGCGATGCCGGCGCGCGCCGAGCATCGTCGCGACGTGCGGCGCCATCAGCCCGATGAAGCCGACCGGACCGACCGCCGCGACGGCCGCGCAGGCGGCGAGCGTCGCGATCGTCAGCGCGAGCGGCCGCAGCGCGGCGACCGGCAGGCCGAGCGCGGCCGCCTGGTCGTCGCCGAGCGCGAGCATGTCGAGCGGCCGCGCGAGCCATGCGAATACCGGCAGCGCCAGCACGCACCACGGCAGCAGCATCGACACCTCGCCCCAGCTGCGGCCGTAGGTGCCGCCGACGAGCCAGACGACGAAGCGCGCGGGCTGCACGCTTTGCTGCGTGATCAGCCATTGCGCGAGCGTGGTCCACAGCGCGCCGATCACGATGCCGGTCAGCGCGACCGCGAGCGGTGCGTAACGATGCCGGTGATTCAGCACGAGCGTGATCGCGAGCGACGCCGCACCGCCGCTCAACGCGGCCGCCGCGAGCGTCACGTGCCCCATCAGCGGCCACGTCGACAACGCGAACAGCGTGACGAGCCCCG
This sequence comes from Burkholderia sp. Bp8994, assembly GCF_003853805.1. NCBI lineage: Bacteria > Pseudomonadati > Pseudomonadota > Betaproteobacteria > Burkholderiales > Burkholderiaceae > Burkholderia > Burkholderia sp. Bp8994. The sequence goes on along the minus strand of NZ_QTQH01000013.1, from coordinate 33,986 downwards.
CGCCCTGCGTGACGCCGAGAACTTCGGGGCCGGCGAGCGGGTTGCGCACGACGCTCTGCATCGCGACCCCGCTCACCGCCAGCAGCGCACCCGCCAGGAGCGCACACAGCAGCCGCGGCATGCGCAGGTCGATCAGCATCCGTGCGACGGCATCGTGACCCGACAGCGCGGCCGACCAGCGTGCCGGCGACAGCCATTCGGGGCCGGCCGACACGCCGACGAACACGACGAGCGCGCCGGCCACGACGAACAGCGCGGTGCGCAGCGGCCAGCCGAGCCGTTCGAGCCAGCCGACCATGCGCGTCGCCCCGCCGCCGGCCGCGCGTTCGGCTTGTGCGTGCAGCACGCCCGACCACGCGGCGCCGCGCCGGATCATCGCGAGCATCAGCGGCGTGCCGACGAGCGCGATCGCGACGCCGGTCGACAGCGTCGCGTCGAGGCCCGACGCGAGCACCGCACTGTCGGTGACGAGCACGAGCGCACCGCCCGCGAGCGCCGACAGCGGCACCAGCACGCCGAGCCGCGCCGCGCGTGCGCCGCGCACCTGGCGCAGCAGGTTCGGCGCGACCAGCCCGACATACGACAGCGGGCCCGCGATGCTGACGGCCACGCTGGTGAACGCGACGGCGACGATCGTCGCCGCGAGCCGCGTCGCGTCGACACGCACGCCGGCCGCGGCCGCCGCCTCGTCACCGAGCGCGAGCGGATTCAGCGGCCGGATCACGAACGGCAGCGCCAGCAGCGGCACGACGAGCCAGCGTGCGGCGAGCGCGAGCCCGGTCGCGCCCGGCTGATAGAGACTGCCGTTGGTCCACAGCGCGGCGCCCGCGATGTTCTGCTCGAAGAACGCGAGCACGAGCGTCGACAGCGCCGCGAACAGCAGCATGCAGACGCTGCCCGCGAGCACGAGCCGCAGCGGCGTCGCGCGCCAGCCGCCGGCCGCGACGATCGCGCACGCGGCGGCGACCAGCCCGCAGACGAACAGCAGCGGCACCGATGCGACCCCGGCGAGCGCCGGCACCAGCATCGCCGCGAGCAGGCCGAGCTGGGCGCCGCCCGTCACGCCGAGCAGGTCGGGGGACGCGAGCGGGTTGCGCGTGAGCGACTGGAACAGCGCGCCCGCGATGCCGAGGCAGCCGCCCGCCACGAGCGCGGCCGCGACGCGCGGCAGGTTGAGATCGAACAGGAACACGCCCGCGAGCGCGGCCGCGTCGCTGCCCGGCACGGCGTTCCACCACACGCGCAGGTCGGGTGCGACGCGCAGCACCGCCAGCACCGCGATCAGCGCGACGAGGCCGAGCGCGAGCGCGCCGGCGCGGCGGCCGGCTGCCGCACCGTGGGCGCCCTGCCCGCTCGCGGCGAGCCGTTTGCGCATCGCGAACGTCGTCATACGGCGATATCCCGCTGGACTGTGCGATCGAACGCGTCCGTCGCGCCGGATGCCGGCGGTCCGTAGGCCGGCACGCACATCGGCGCGCCCGTCTGCGGATGCGCGAGCTTCAGCATGTCGACGCCGAACGCCGCGCGCAGCCGCGCCGGCTCCAGCATCGCGTCGGGCGAGCCCTGCGCGACGAGGCGGCCGGCACGCATCAGCACGATGTCGTCGCTGTACGCCGCTGCCTGGTTCAGGTCGTGCAGGACCCACACGATCGTCAGCCCGCGCGCGCGGTTCAGCGCGCGCAGCGCGTCGAGGATGTCGAGCTGGTGATGGATGTCGAGATAGGTCGTCGGCTCGTCGAGCAGGACGATCGGCGCCTGCTGCGCGAGCGCCATCGCGATCCACGCGCGCTGCCGCTCGCCGCCCGACAGCGCGCCGACGTCGCGCCCGGCGTCGCCGGCGAGACCGCTCGTGTCGAGCGCCTCGTCGATCGCCGCATGATCGGCGCGCGACAGCCCGCGCAGGAAGCCGCCGTACGCGTAGCGCCCGTACGCGACGAGCTCGCGCACCGTCAGGCCCGACGGAATCTGGTTGAACTGCGCGAGCATCGTGAGCTCGCGCGCGAGCGCGCGGCGGCGAAACGACGCGAGCGGCTTGCCGTTCACGTCGACCTGGCCCGCACGCGCGGGCTGCAGGCCCGCGAGCGTGCGCAGCAGCGTGCTCTTGCCGCAGCCGTTCGGGCCGCACAGCGCCGTGACGCGGCCGGCCGCGATCGACAGGTCCAGCCCGTCGATCACGACATGGTCGCGATAACCCACGCTCAGCCCGCGCGCGGCCAGCGCGGCGGTACTACGCGTCATCGGTCCTCCGTTCGGTCGCGCGCGGGACCGTGTAACTCTGCGCCATCGCGACGACCACCTTGCGCGGCCCCTCGAACGGGTCCCGTGCGTGCGCGGTCAGCATGTTGTCGAGCATCAGCACGTCGCCCGTCCGCCACGGGAACACGATGCGCTGGCGGTCGAGCACGCCGCGGATCTCCGCGAGCGCGTCGGCCTCGAGCGGCTCGCCGTCGCCGTAGTACACGTTGCGCGGCACGTTCTCGAGCCCGACCGCGTCGACGAGCGCTTCCTGCATGTCGTCGTCGAGCGCGGACAGGTGAAACAGGTTCGCCTGGTTGAACCACACACGGTCGCCCGTGCGCGGATGGCGCGCGACGGCCTGGCAGCGTTCGCGCGTGCGCAGCAGCAGTTCGCCGTCGTCGTCGGTGCGCCATGCGCATTCGATCCCGCGCGCCGCGCACATCCGCTCGACCTCGGCCGGCACGTCGGTGCCGAACGATTGCTGCCACGGCAGGTCGAGCCCCTGGCCGAAATTGCGCACGTACAGCAGCTCGCGCTGCTCGAAGCGCGCGATGAGCGCCGGATCGAGCGCGCGATAGACGGCGCGGCTGTCCGCGATCGGCGTCGCCCCGCCCTTCGGCGCCGCGAGCGCGCAATGAAACCAGATCCGCAGCGGCCACTCGCGCGTATACGACTGTTCGTTGTGCAGCGGAATCGCGCGGTGCGGCGGGTATTCGGTCGACGTGTAGACAGCGCCCTCGACCTGGCTGCGCGGCGTCGACGCGTATTCATAGCCGATCAGCGGATCGCCGAACGATGCCGCGAACTGCTGGAACGCATCGATCGACGGCACGTGAAAGCCCGTGAACAGCACACCGCCCGCCCGTTCGAGCGTGTCGGCCGCGATCGCATGCGCGAGCGGCGCGATCTCGTCGATCGAAATGCCGTCGGCGCTGCGCGGCGACACGACGGTGGGCAGCCCCGGCTCGATACGCAGGTCGTCGAGCGTCGGCAACGAAAGCAGGGTCATGCAACGTCCTCTTCAGGTGACGCGCCGGATCGCGGCGCGGCGGGTCACGACGTGCGCGTCGCGCGCTCGCCGTCCATCGCGCGGCGCAGGCTCGCGGGGCGCATGTCGGTCCAGACGGTCTCGATGTGCGCGAGGCAGTCGGCTTTCGGGCCGCGCACGCCGACCTCGCGCCAGCCGGCCGGCACGGGCCGGAACGTCGGCCAGATCGAATACTGTTCTTCGTCGTTGATGACGACCGTGTAGACGAGGTCGTCGGTGTCGGCGGAAGGCGTCGTGGCTTGCGTCATGATCGAAAAAACGGGAAGCGGTTGAAGGATGCGAAGCGGCAAGTGACCGGACCGTCGGATCGTTGGACCGTTGAATCGGCCGCTCCTGTCTTGAAGACGATTGGCCGGCGCGTTTTTTTACCGTCGCCGCGCGCGGCCGCCGAGAAACACCGGGCACGCGACGCCGCGATGGCATGCGTCGAGGCATTCCGCGCAGTGCCGCTCCGCGTCGCGCACCATGAAATGCACGAGGGTTTGCGACACGTTCAGCGCGCGCGCCGCGGTCTGCAGCGTCTCCTCGCGCAGCCGCACCATCTCGAACGCCGCGCGGCTGCGCGCCGGCAGGTCGTCGAGCGCGGCCCATACGCGACGCAGCGTGTCGCGCGTCAGCAGCGCGGCCTCGGGCGTCGGTTCCGGCGACGGCACGTCGAAGCCGTCGTCCTCTTCCGTGTGATAGACGTTCTCGAGGCTTTGCCGGCGGCACGCGTCGATCGACGCGTTGCGCACCATCCGCGTCACGTACGCGACCGGCTGGCGCACGGCGTCCTGGTTCGGGAATTCGACGAGCTTCACGAACACGTCGTGCACGACGTCCTCGGCCCGGCTCGCACAACCGACGAAGCCGCGCGCGACGTTGACGAGCATCGTGCGATGGGCAATCAGCACGTCGAGCAGCGCGCCCTGCGCACGCGGCTGCGCGCCGCGATGCGCCCGCGGTGCGGGACGTGACGGGAGGTCCGGACAACTGCCGAGGAACGGGTTCGCCGCTGCGGCTGCCGGCCGTTCGAGCACTTCCGCCATTGCCATCGATCTGCTCCGTCAGATTTCGAGATAGCGCAATTTAACGTAAACGCAAATCATTCTCAATGCGATTACGAAATGCCCCTTCAGATCGTCAGGATTTGTCTGATTAATTGACGGGATCCGTGTTTTTGTCGGACGGGATGGCTGCCGCGCAGCGGTGGCGTGGGGAAAGCTTTCCGCGGGAAGGAATTGGCATGGCACCGTAAACGGCCCGCGGCGCCAGGTGGGTGTGGCACGGCGTCGGGAGCGCCGCAAAGAAGCGCCGGCATGCCGGCGCTTCTTTCATGGCGCGCGCGACGCGTCCGGCCGCGCACGCAGCGCGCGTCAGTAGATGAACAGCCGGATCGTTGCGGTTGCATCGAACCGCCCGATCTTCGGCGGCCCGAACGACTTCAGCACCGCGTCCATCCGCACGCTTTGATTCATCACGTTCGACGGAAACTGCGCGAGCGTGAACTGCTGGTTGAACGGAATCGCGTTGCCCTTGCTGTCCTCGATGCCGATCCCGAAATTGCTGTCCTTCGCCGGCACCAGCAGGCCGTTCTGCAGCGGATAGCTCGTTTCGAAATAGCCGTCGACGCGCACCGCGACGTTGCACTTCTTGGACAACGACAACGAGAACGGCTTGCGCGGCACCGCGGGCAGGAAGCCGTTACCCACCGCCTGCACCTGTCCGAAGTTGACGATGCCCGGTTCGGGCGTCACGAGCACGTCGACGAAGCACGGCGTCGGCTTGAGGTTGCGCAGGCCGCTCAGGCGGTACTGGAAGCTCGTGCCGAATGCATTCAGCCCGAACTCGCCGTCGAACTGGAACACCGTGTAGATATCGCTCGGCGGCTGGACCCAGTTGCCCTTCTTGCGCACGACGACCTGGTAGTCGATGCTGATGCGGGTCTGCTCGCAACGCCTGTGATCGAAGTCTTCCCTGCTGCACGGCGGCACCGCATAGCCGGTAAACACCCCGCCGCCGCGATTGCTCGTCTTGTCGAAGTAGTCGACGCCCTTGTAGCGGATGCCGATCTCCAGCCCCCACGCGGCCGGGTTCGTGCGATTCGGATTCGCGTAGAAATAGATGTTGTCGACGACTTTCAGGCTGTCGGCATCGCCGAGGTCCTTGTAGCAATACCCCGACGTCGTGCGGACCGGCGACACCCAGATCACGTAGCCGTCCGGCGCGTCGGTCGGATACGACGCCACGCCGCCGATCGGCTCGGTCAGCGAGGTCGCGCCGCTGTTCGTCAGGCATCGCAGCGCCCACGCCGGCTGCGCCGCCGCGACCAGCAACGCAAGCACGAGCCAGCGCAGCCATGCTGCCGGCCATTGCCGTTCGCGCATCCCGCCGCTCATCGCTTCACGCTCTTGCACGCACCGGCGTCGCACGCGTATTCGACCGCCACCTGGCCGCCGTAATCGTCGATATGCGTGACGAACAGCGTCGACGGCGTCGCGGCCTTGAACGGCACGCCGGCCGTGCTCATCGGGCTCACCATCACCGGCTCGATCGGCACCGGCGTCTTCTGCGCGCCGGCCGTCACCTCCACCACCGTCACGTGGTACGGCGTCGGGTTGTCGAACACGAGCGTGTGCGCGGCCGGGTCCACCCGCAGCGTCATCGGCAGCGTCCAGTCCTCGTCGCGCGCGGGCTGCACGGCCTTCGGCCGGTAGAACAGCTTCATCTGCGTATGCAGCGCGATCTGCAGCGTGTTCGGTATATCGGACTTCGGCGGCACTTCGCGGATGTTCAGGTAGAACACCGATTCGCGATCGGCCGGCAGCGCGGCACCGGGCAGCTTCGCGATCCGCAGCACGTTGCGCTCGTTCGCCTCGATGCGCTGCAGCGGCGGCACGACCATCAGCGGCGACGCGATCTTGTTGCCCTTCGCGTCCTCGAGCCACGACTGCACGAGATACGGATACGTCGTGCTCTTGTTCGTGATCGTGACGATCGCGGCCTGTTCGCCTTCGTTGAAGATCACGCGGGTGCGGTCCGGGACGATCGCCGCGTGCGCGACACCGGCGAGCAGCGCGCTCGCCGCGCTCAGCATGCACGACGCGCGGCGCAGGAAGGAAAGGGAGAAAACGTGGTTCATCGCTGGATCCGTGAAATCATCGTTCGATCCGTGCGGCCGCTGCGTGCGACTCGCCGGATGCCTGGCACGTCACCGGAATCGGCGTGCCTTCGAGTTGAAGCTGGTTCGGCAGCACGTCCACCGTGCACAGCGTGCGTTCGCCCGCGCGCACCGCGAGCGCCGATTTCGGCTGAACCTGGGTCAGGAACGCCGCGCCGCCCTCGCCGACGATGCCGAGCTCCTTGCCGTTCGCCGCGTCCTGCACCGATGCGCCGAACGGCAGCGGCTTGCCGGCCGCGTCGGTCAGCGTCAGGTACAGGTTGCTGCCGCGCGCCGCCGAAAACCTGACGAAGCCGATCGCGCCGTCGGTCAGCACCATGCGCTGGATCGGGTTCGATACCTGCACCTCGAGCGGCAGCTTCTCGACGTTGACGGTCGCGTCGTACACGTTGTACGGCGAGATCCCGTCGAGCACCGCATAGCCGCGCGAGTCGGTGTGCGTGAGCGTGCCGGACAGCGGCACGTCGCGCACGCCGTCGGTCGAGACCAGGAGGCGCGTATCGCCCGCGTTGCCGTTCGCGTGTGCGGCGAGCCCGTACTGCGTCGCGACGAGCGAGCCGTCGACCTCGAGCGACGCGGCCGCATACGCGTTCGCGACCGTCGACGCCTGTGCGGTCAACTGGACCGTCGACGTGCGCTGGCGGAAACTCGCGTTCGCCGATGCGCGGCCGTCGGTCGCGCCCGCGTTGACCTGGTAGGTGCGGCCGTCCGGATCGTCGTAGATGTAGCCTGCGTTCGCGCTCGTGCTGCCGTTGCCCGTCGTCAGGTTCGACGTGACCGTGTGACGACCGCCGATCGGCAGCGTCGCGGTCACCGAGAACTGGTTGCCGCTCGTGCCCGCGCTTTGCGTACGGAACGCCGACAGGCTGACGTTCAGGTTGCGCAGCGCACCGATCGAGAACGCACGCGTCAACGTGAGGCCGATGCGCTGCTCGGACGAGCGCGCCCAGTAAGTCGTCTGGTCGTACGAAAAATAGGTCGACGTGTCGCCGAAGCGCTTCGACAGCGTCGCCGAATAGCGCTGCTTGCTGTTGGCGAGGCCGTATGCGGTCGGGTCGCCCGAGAACTGCGCGAAGTTCGTGTATTCGCGCTCGGAAAAGCGGTAGCCGAAAAAGCGCACGTCGGCATCGAGCGTGTCGAAATGCTTCGAATAGTTGATCCGGTACGAGTTGCCGTTGCGCGTCGCGCCGTTCCACCACAGGCGCGCACGCGCATGCGTGACATCGGCCGAGACTGCGCCGAACGTGCCGAAATCGCGGCCGACACCGAGCGCGATCGACGTATAGCCCGACGCGGCGATGAAGCCGCCGTACACGGTGAAATCCAGCGGCAGGCCGTACGCCGCTTCACCGAAACCGAAGAACGGCGTCATGCCGGCGCCACCGAACTGCCGCGGCTTGCCGACCGCGGCCTTGTAGCGCAGCTGTCCGGTGCGCGCGAGAAACGGCACGGCGGCCGTCGTCACCTGGAAGCGCTGCACGCTGCCGTCTTCTTCCTCGACTGCGACGTCGAGCGTGCCCTGCACGCTCGTGTTGATGTTCTGCAGCGCGAATGCGCCCGGCGACACGCGCGTCACGTACAGCACGCGGCCCGCCTGCGAGACGGTCACGGTCGCGTTGGTGCGCGCGACGCCCGCGATCAGCGGCGCATAGCCGCGCAGCGAAGGCGGCAGCATGCGGTCGTCGCTGCGGATCGACGCGCCGGTCAGCGCGAACGTGTCGAAAATGTCCGAACTCAGGTAGTCGTCGCCGAACGTCACCGTCGACTGGATCGACGGCAGCGCACGAAATGCGTAAAGCCGGCTGAAGCGGAACGTGCGATCCGCGTACGCGCTGCTGCCCGCGTTCGACTGCGCCTGGTAGTCGCCGCGAAAGCGCCACGCGTCCCAGTTCGCGCCGATCGTTCCGTAGGCCTGGATCGAATTCGTCTGCTCGCCGCCCGAACCGAAGTTGCGGTTCGTGTTCGCGATCACGCGATAGTCGAGCATCGCGCCCGGAATCCCTTCGGACCAGCGCTCCGGCGGCAGGTAGTTCGAATCGGTGAATTCGAGCGCGGCCTGCGGAATCGTGATCTTGAGCCGACCGTCGCTCTTCAGGTAACGCACGGTGGCGCCCTCGATCGCGCCGAGATCGACGCAGCGACCGCCCTGGAAGCGCGGCAGGTCCTTCGCGAGCGACGGCTTCAGCCCGAACTGCGCGACGAGTTCCGGAGGCAGGCACGGCTTGCCAGCGCCGGACGGGTCGAGCGCGATGAACTGGATCGCCTGCAGCCCGTAGAACAGGTCGTTGACCTGCACGTCGAGCATGTATTCGCCCGGCAGCGTGAAGTCGGCCTGCGCGAACTGCGACAGGTCGACGTTGTTCGAGCCGTCGATGTCGAGGAACGACGAATTGAATTCCGTCGCATGGCTCTGGCTGCCGACCACCAGCACGGAGACGCAAAGGAAGGAATGTCTGATTCGCACGCGGTGCTACCGGAAGTCCGAGAAAAACTGGGCAGGAAAACAGGCAGGAGAAGGGGTGCGCGCACCCCTCCCCCGTGACGGCCGCTTACTGGTAGCGAACCGTGAAGTTCGCGACGCCGTCGGCCGTACCCGGCGTCACGTCGGCTGCCGTCGCTTCGTAGCGTGCAGCGAAGCGCACGGTGTTGTTGCCGTTCTGCAGCAGGGTTGCAGCGGCCTGTTCGACGCCGTTGTCGAGGTCTTCGCCCGTTGCGCCCTGTACGCGGATGCCGACGTTGGTTGCCGAGCCGATCGTGGCGAGCAGCTTCGGCTGGGCCGCGTTCGACGTACCCGTGAACGTGAAGAATGCGTTCTTCGAGATGCTGGTGTCGCAGTCGGTCAGGACGATGTCGAACTTGACCGGCTCGGACTTGTCGCCGGCCTTCTTGAACGTGTGGGTCGGCACCTTGCCGAGGTTCACGGTCTGGTTGACCGAACCCGAGTCGATACCGCACGCGCCCGCGACGATCTCGCCCGTGAAGTTGATCGTGCCGGTGCCGGCTGCGAAGGCCGAGGTGGACAGGGCTGCGAGTGCGACAGCGGCCAGGAGGGATTTTTTCATGACGTTTTCCGTGAGAATTGCAAAGGGAATGGACGACGTGGCGGATACAAAAGGCAGCGTGTGGTTGGCTTCCGTCCGTCACGAGGCGGCATTATCGAGATATGAATGAAAGAATTCTGTAAAGCATTGTCAAATCGCAAATGACAATCTTCGCCTTGCGTACTTTCAAACCCACTGTTTCCTTGAAATTCTCAATCACGATATTTTCATCCGCAGTCCTTTTTGATTTTCTAGAACCGACTGAAAATTAAAGACATTTCCTTTTTGGGATCGCTTATTCCCCGCCCTCCCTTGCTGGATATGGCTTCGACGGATTACCAATCAAAAATGCCAAAATTCTGTCCGATCCTGCCATCGTTGCCCGACCGCAACGAATGCATTCATCGATTTTCAACTGAGAGGAAATTAACGGCCGATTTTCGGTGTTGCGGATTTCTCGCGCAAACGATTGCGCAATCCGCACAAACGTTTTACCGCGACATTTCGTCACCCGTCATTATTCCCGATACAAGAATCAATTGAATCGTCAACCCGGGATTAAAAGCCGCATGTAATGCCGTGCGCCGTCTCGGCATTCGGCGTACATGCGCGACGACGCGCACGCGACGTTTCGGTGCCCTGGATGGAATCGAAAAAGGAGGAAGTCCGGCACGCTCGGGGCCGTGTGACGACACGATCGGTCGCCAGGATGCGTGACGGGTTGAAGGCGCGCTTCAGCTCGACAGCGGGGAGAAACTACGTGGATGACGACGACGCGCGGATGCGTTCATCGTCGATCGGTGCCGATGGCCGGATGGACGCCACACCGGCCGGGGTGGCGACGACACATCGCAATGCGCGATCGCCACCCGCACGGCTAGCGAATCACGCGGCGGCCTCCCCGGCTGACGCCGGCGTCCAGCCGCCGCCCAGTGCGCGATACAGCGCAATCGCATTCGCGAGCCTCAGTTCCTTGAGCCGGATCAGTTCCTGTCCCGACTCGTACGTGCTGCGCTGCGCGTCGAGCAGTTCGAGATACGTCGCGACGCCGCCCGCATAGCGGCGCTCGGCGAGCTTCAGCCGCGCGCCGTCGGCCGCGTACACGTCCTGCTGCGCGGCAAGCTGGCGATCGATCCAGTCGCGCGCGGCGAACGCGTCGGCCACTTCGCGAAACGCGGTCTGCACGGTCTTCTCGTATTCGGCGACCGCGATGTGCTTGCGCGCGGTCGCGACGTCGAGATTCGCGCGATTGCGGCCGCCCGCGAAGATCGGCAGCGTGATGCGCGGCGCGAACGTCCACACGCTCGTGCCGCCCGCGAACAGGCTCGAGAACGCGTCGCTGACCGAGCCGTAGTCGGTCGTCAGCGCGACGCGCGGGAAGAACGCCGCGCGCGCGGCGCCGATCTGCGCGTTCGCGGCCTTGAGCCGCGACTCGGCCTGCCGGATGTCCGGCCGCCGCTCGAGCAGCGCGCTCGGCGCGCCGGGTGCCACCGGCGCGACCGCGAGCGCGTCGAGCGCGGTGCCGTCGGCCGGCACCGTGCGCGCGAAATCGCCGGCAAGCAACTGCAGCGCGCGCACCGACTGCGCGTGTTCGCGCTGCAGCGCGGCCTGCGACGCACGTGCGGACGCGACCAGCATCTCGGCCGAGCGCAGCTCGATCGCATCGCTCGTGCCGGCCGCATAGCGGCGCTGCGTGAGCGCGGCGATGCGCTCGCGTGCGTCGAGGGTGTGCTGCGCCAGCGCCAGTTGTGCGTGCAACGACCGTTCGGAAACGTACGCGCCGGCGACTTCGGCAATCACGCCGATGCGCACCGTGCGCTGCGCGTCGGCCGTCGCGAAATACTCGGCGAGCGCCGCATCCGACAGGTTGCGCACGCGGCCGAACAGGTCGAGCTCGTACGCGCTGATACCCACGCCGGCGCGATACAGCCCGCTCACCGCGCTCTCGCGCACGACCGGGTCGTACTGGCGCGTGCGCTCGTAGCCGAGGTTCGCGTCGAGCGACGGCATCAGGTCCGCACGCTGCACGCCGTACAGCGCGCGCGCTTCGTCGAGCCGGCCGGCCGCGATCCGCAGGTCGCGATTGTTCGCGAGCGCCGCGTCGATCCAGGCCTGCAGCGCCGGGTCGGTGAAATATGCGCGCCAGTCGTCGAGCAGCGCGGCATCGGCAGGCGCCGCGACCGACGCCGGCTGCGTGCCGCCGTCGACCGGCGCATAGCTGGCCGGCACCGGCGCCGCCGGCCGCTCGTAGCGCGGCGCGAGCGAGCAGCCGGCGAGCGCGAACGCGAGTGCCGCGGCCAGCGCGACCGGGGCCCGCGGCGTCGAGCGCGCCTTCAGGTGAAACGTCATTGCGCACCCTCCATCGTCGCCGGCCGCGACCCGCCGCGCCGGCGCGGGCCGACGTCGAACAGGCGGCCGACGATCACGAAAAACAGCGGGACGAGGAATACCGCGAGCACCGTCGCCGTGATCACGCCGCCGAGCACGCCGGTGCCGATCGCCATCTGCGCGCCGGACGCGGCGCCCGATGCGAACGTGAGCGGCAGCACGCCGACGCCGAATGCGAGCGACGTCATCACGATCGGCCGCAGCCGCAGGCGCGCGGCCTCGAGCGCCGCGTCGACGAGCGACATGCGCTGCGCGACCAGGTCCTTCGCGACTTCGACGATCAGGATCGCGTTCTTCGCGGACAACCCGATCGTCGCGATCAGCCCCACCTTGAAGTAGATGTCGTTCGGCATCGCGCGCAGCGTTACGCCGAGCACCGCGCCGATCACGCCGAGCGGCACGACCAGCATCACCGCGAACGGGATCGACCAGCTCTCGTACAGCGCCGCGAGCGCGAGAAACACGACGAGCACCGACAGCGCGAACAGCATCGGCGCCTGTGCGCCCGACAGCCGCTCCTCGAACGACTGCCCCGACCACGCGTAGCCGATGCCGGCCGGCAGTTTCGCGGCGAGCCGCTCGATCGCGGCCATCGCTTCGCCGCTGCTGTGTCCCGGCGCGGCCGAGCCGTTGATCGTGAACGACGGATAGCCGTTGTAGCGCGTGAGCTGCGGCGGCCCGAGCGTCCAGTGCAGCGTCGCGAACGCCGCGAGCGGCACCATCTCGCCGCGCGCGTTGCGCACGCGCAGCTTCTGCACATCGTCCGGATCGAGCCGGTGCCGCCCGTCGGCCTGCACGATCACGCGGCGCACCTGCGTGCCGTGCATGAAGTCGCCGATATAGTCGGAGCCGAACATCACCGCGAGCGTCGTGTTGATCTCGTCCATCGACACGCCGAGCGCCGACGCCTTGGCACGATCGATGTCGAGCTTGAGCTGCGGCGCGTCCTGCGTGCCGGCGAACATCAGGTCGGTGAGCGCCGGATCCTTGCCGCCCGCCGCGAGCAGTTGCTCGCGCGCGGCGCTGAACGCCGCATGGTCGAGCCCGCCGCGGTTCTGCAGCCGGAAGTCGAAGCCGCCCGTCGAACCGAGATCGGGCAGCGCCGGCGAGTTCATCGCGAACACCGTGGTGTTCGCCGTGCCCGCGAAGCGCGCGTTGATGCGCGCGACGATCGCCTGCACGTGATCGCGCCCGGCCTTGCGCTCCTTCCAGTTCTTCAGCGTGACGAAGATCATCCCGCCGTTCGGCCCCTCGCCGTACAGGTTGAAGCCGCCGAGCGCGAACGTGTACGCGGCCGGCTCGTCGCGACGAATGTACGATTCGACCTCGCGCACGCTCTGCATCGTTTCCGCTAGCGGCGTGCCCTGCGGCCGGATCACCATCACCATGAAGTTGCCCTGGTCCTCGTCGGGCAGGAACGCGCTCGGCAGTTGCGTGAGCATCAGCGCGGCCGCCGCGGTCAGCGCACCGTACACGACCAGCCAGCGCAGCGGCTTGTTCAGCATCGCGCCGACGCGCGTCGCATAGCGCTGCGTCGAGCGCGCGACGAAGCGGTTGAACCAGCCGAAGAAACCGCGCTTTTCGTGATGGTCGCCGGATACCGGCTTGAGCAGCGTCGCGCACAACGCGGGCGTCAGCGACAGCGCGAGAAACGCCGAGAAGCCGATCGAGACCGCGAGCGCCAGCGCGAACTGCCGGTAGATGTTGCCCACCGCGCCGCCGAAGAACGCCATCGGCACGAACACCGACGTCAGCACGACCGTGATGCCGACGATCGCGCCGCTGATCTGCTGCATCGCCTTGACGGTCGCGTCGTAGGGCCCGAGCCCTTCCTCGACCATCAGTCGCTCGACGTTCTCGACGACGACGATCGCATCGTCGACGAGGATGCCGATCGCGAGCACCATCCCGAACATCGTCAGCACGTTGATCGAGAAGCCGGCCGCATGCATCACGCCGAACGTGCCCGCGAGCGCGACCGGCACGACGAGCGTGGGGATCAGCGTCGCGCGCAGGTTCTGCATGAACAGGAACATCACGAGGAACACCAGCACGCCGGCCTCGACGAGCGTCGTGACGACCTTGTTCATCGACACGCGCACGAACGACGACGTCTCGTACGGGATCTGGTATTTCACGCCCGGCGAGAAGTAGGCGGACAGCGCGTCCATCGCCGCGCGCACGCGCTGCTCGGTGGCCACCGCGTTCGAGCCGGGCGCGAGCTTGATGCCCATGCCCGTGGCGACCTTGCCGTTCACGTACGACGGATAGTTGTAGTCGTTGCCGCCGAACTCGATGCGCGCGACGTCGCGCAGATAGAGCGCGGCGCCGTCCGGCTGCGTGCGCAGCGCGATCGCGCCGAAGTCGGCCGGCGTCTTCAGCGGCGCGTCGGCGAACACCGTCGCCGCGATCGGCGCGCTGTCCGGCACCGCGCTGCGGCCGATGTCGCCGACCGTCACGCGCGCGTTGTGCGCACGCACGGCCGACGCGATGTCCGACGCGGTGAGGCCGTGCCCGGCCATCTTCACCGGGTCGGGCCAGATCCGCATCGCGTATTCGGCGCCCCAGAACTGCACCCGGCCGACGCCGTCGACGCGGCGCAGCGCCTGCACGACGTTCGCCGACGCGTATTCGCCGAGCTGCACGTCGCTCATCCGGCCGTCGTCGGACGTCAGCGACACGACGAGCTGGATGTTGTCCGCGGCCTTCTCGACCTGGATGCCGTCGCGCCGCACGGGTTCGGGCAGCCGCGCCTCGACCGTCTTCAGCCGGTTCTGCACTTCGACGGCCGCGAGATCGGCGTTGACGCCCTGCTTGAACGTCAGGTAGAGCGATGCCATCCCGGCGCTGCTCGTCGCGGACGTATACAGCAGCCCCGGCGCGCCGTTCATCTCGCGCTCGATCAGCGCGGTCACCGATTCCTCGACGACCTGCGCGGACGCACCCGGATACGTCGCATAGATGCTGACGACGGGCGGCGCGATGTCCGGATACTGCGCGACGGGCAGCGCGCGAATCGCGAACACGCCGCCGAGCATGATGAAGAGTGCGATCACCCACGCGAAGACGGGGCGATTGATGAAGAAACGTGCCATGTTGGTCTATGTGAACCGGTCAGGTTTGACGGGCGGCCGCCGGTGATGCGGCCTTCGCCGACGAGGCCTTCGTCGGCGAGGCCTGCTCGACGGGCTTGACGGTGGTATCCGGCGCGAACTGCGCGGCGTTGTCGACGATCACGCGCTCGCCGCCCGCGAGACCGCGCGTGATGCGCCAGTCGCGGCCGCTCATCCGGTCGGCGGCGACTTCGACGTCCTTCACCTTGCCGTTCTCGTCGACCACGCGCACCGATGTGCGATCGGCCGTGCGCAGCAGCGCATCGCGCGGCACGAGGATCGCGCGCTGGTCGACGGCCGCGTCGAGCGCGATCCGCACATACGCGCCCGGCAGCAGTTCGCGCTCGGGATTCGGGAACAGCGCGCGCATCGCGACGGTATCGGTGGTCGGATCGACCGCGAGATCGCTGAACAGCAGCTTGCCCTTCAGCGGATACGCGGTGCCGTCGGCGCGCAGCAGCGTCACCGTGACGTCGTGCTGCGCGATGCCCGTCGCGCGCCCGCTCTTCACCGCGCGGCGCAGTGCGTCGACGTCGGCCGCCGGCTGCGAGAAATTCACGTAGATCGGGTCGAGCTGCTCGACGGTCGTGAGCGGCGTCGCCTGGTCCTGGCCGACGAGCGCGCCTTCGGTCACGAGCGCGCGCCGGGCGCGGCCGGAAATCGGCGCGGTGACGGTCGCATAGTCGAGCTGCAGTTGCGCGCGGGCGAGCTCGGCCTGCGCGGACGCGACGTCGGCCTTCGCCTGCGTGTCGCCCGCGACGGCCTCGGTGTGATCGCGCTCGCTGACCGCGCGGTCGCGCACCAGGTCGTCGTAACGGCGGCGCTTGTCGCTCGCCGCGAGCGCGGCGGCCTGCGCCTTCGCGAGCGCCCCTCTCGCTGCGTCGCGCGCGGCCTTCAGCGGTGCGGGGTCGATGCGGAACAGCACCGCGCCCTGCTCCACTTCCTGGCCTTCCTCGTAAGTCCGCGCGGTGACGATGCCCGCGACCCGCGCGCGCACTTCCGCCTGCCGATATGCGTCGAGCCGGCCCGGCAATTCGACGGTCATCGGCACGGCCGTCGGACGCACCGTCACGACCGTCGCGTTCTGGATGGCCTCCGGCGCCTTGTCCCGTTCGCCCTTTCCGCAGCCGGTCGCGGCCAGCACGGCCGCGAGCGCGAACGACGCCAGCCGCAGGCGGCGCCCCAGGGAGCGTTTGTTATTCATGTGCTGACCTCGGATCGTTCGCCGCCGATACAATGCGGCGGCTCAGGGTGGCCGATTATAATCAGTCACGACTGATTAAATACAGGCGGTCGTCATCCGGCCGCCATACTGTCTCAATAAAACGACAGCGAACTGTAAGGAAATTCACGACATGGCCCGCAAGACCCGGGAAGAATCGCTCGCCATCAAGCACCGGATCCTCGACGCCGCCGAGCTCGTGCTGCTCGAAAAAGGCGTCGCGCAAACCGCGATGGCGGACCTCGCCGAGGCCGCCGGAATGTCGCGGGGCGCCGTGTACGGCCATTACCGCAACAAGATGGAAGTGTGTCTCGCGATGTGCGACCGCGCATTCGCGCGTACGTCGGAAGGGTTCGACGCGGTCGACAGCCTGCCCGCGTTCGCCACGCTGCGCCGCGCGGCATCGCATTACCTGCGGCAATGCGGCGAGCCGGGCGCGATGCAGCGCGTGCTCGTGATCCTCTATACGAAATGCGAGCAGAGCGAGGAGAACGGCGCGTTGCAGCGCCGCCGCATGCTGCTCGAGCTGCAGATGCTGCGCATCACCAAGGCGCTGCTGCGCCGCGCGATCGCGGCCGGCGAACTGGCCGCCGATCTCGACGTGCATCTCGCGGCCGTCCATCTCGTGTCGCTGCTCGAAGGCGTGTTCGCATCGATGATCTGGACCAACCGCTTGCGCGGCAATCTGTGGAACGACGCGGAAGCGATGCTCGACGCCGGCTTCGACGCGGTCAGGACATCCGCCGCGCTGCGCGTGCGCGCGCAAAAATTTCCTGTCTGACGAAAAGCCGCGCAATAAATGCTGATTTAACCCGATTTACCGCAGTGCGAAACGAATGAGCCGACCCTCTTTAAAATTTTTAACGTTTCGCGGAACATCGGTAGACTGACGCTGTCATCTTTCTTTAGCGTCTTCGTGATAAACCGGGTTCGACCCGGAAAGGTCACGCCGCCGTTCGAAGCGGGCCTGCCCGCGAGTTGGGTCGAACGGAAACGACACAGGCCCCTGGCGGGGCCTGTTTTGTTGCACGCCCGTCGCCCGCCCCGTCGTCACCCGACGGATCTGCCGCCGATGGTTCCCGCCCACACCTCTTTGAACCGCTTTTCCTGGATGTGGACACCTTTGGTCAAGCCTGCCGCAATTCCTGATGCTTTCGCGCCCGGGCGCGCGCAGCGCCTCGTGCGCGCGCTCGTGCCGGCCGCCGTGCTCGGCGCCCTCGCCGCCTTCGGTCTCGCCGCCGCGCTGCCGGCCGTCTCGCAACTGCCGGGCGCCGTCGACTCGGGCACGGCCGCGCTGCCGCAGCGCGTGCTGTCCGACACGCCGTTTCCCACCGCGCAGCATTTCGTGACGAGCGAACTCGCGCGCACGATCGGCGAGCGCAACGAACGCGACGAACGCCCCGACCGCAACCTGCAGCCGGGCCTGTTCGCGCCGCTCAGCGCGCACCGCAACGACATGCTCGGCTATACGAGCCTGTTCCAGCTCGCGCCGCCCGAGCAGCAGCACGGAATGCGCGCGGGCGACATCGAACTCACGCTGTCCGATACGCTGAACCGTCTCGACGTGCCGCCCGAAGTGCGCATCCAGCTCGGCGATCTCGTCACCGGCAAGGTCGCGCTGCGCGCTGGCGCGCAGCGCGGCGACTACTACCGCATCGCGTACGACACCAACAACGGCACGCCGCACCTCACCGCGCTCGAGCTGCGCGTCGCGGGCCGCACGTTCGGGGCGATCTGGTTCCGCGCGCCGGGCGCCGACCACGGCGCGTACTACACGCTCGACGGCGCGCCGCTCGAAGCGGCCGCGTTCACGATGCCGGTCAAGTGGACGCGCATCAGCTCGTTCTTCGGCGAGCGCGTCCACCCGCTGTCGCAGGCGATGGCATTCCATACCGGCGTCGACCTCGCCGCACCGTCCGGCACGCCCGTCAATGCGGCGGCCGACGGCATCGTGTCGTTCGTCGGAACCGATCCGGGCGGCTACGGCCACTACGTGATCGTCGATCACGCCGACGGTTATTCGACCTACTACGCGCATTTGTCCGCGTTCGCGCGCGGGCTGAAGACCGGCGAAACCGTCAAGCAGGGCCAGCGCATCGGCTCGGTCGGGATGACCGGCGCGGCCACCGGTCCGCACCTGCATTTCGAAGTGCGCGTCGCGAACGACCCGGTCGATCCGCTCGTCACGCTCGCGAGCGCGCAGACGGGGCTGTCCGACATGCAGCTCACCGCGTTCCGCCAGGAAGCGGCGCAATGGCGCTTCCGCCTCGCGTCGATCAGTACGACGCCGTTTGCATTCGCGCAGAGCGACGGCCCGCTGTGGGGCGATTTCGCGACCGGTCCGTCGACGCTGCGTTCGGTGTTCGATACGCACTACAGCGCGTCCTGACGCTGACGCGCTGAAGTGCTGAAGTTCTCAAGCACCGAAGTTCTGAAGCACCTTCACGCCCGTCGCCGCTCGCTCGGCGACGACGCGGCCCGCTGCGGATAGCCGCACGCTCTCACCTTCATCACCGGAAACGCGCCGCATGCATCGCACGCGGCGCGCACGCCGTCACCGCACCTGTTCCGTGCGTTCAGCCGCAGCCCGCGCGATGCGCTCCGCGCGAGGACGACGCGACAGCAACCAGCGCGCCGCACCGTCGAGCGACGTGCACAGCACCAGATAAATCGCCGCGACGAACAGGAAGATCGGCGCCGGATACACCATCAGCCGGTTGTTCACCTGCGTCGCGACGAACGACAGTTCCGGCACGCCGACGATATACGCGAGCGACGTGTCCTTCACGAGCGCGACCCACTGGTTGACGAACGACGGCGTCATGATCCGGATCGCCTGCGGCAGCAGCACGTAGCGCACGGTCTGCCAGCGCGTGAGCCCGAGCGACAGCCCCGCCTGCCACTGCCCGTCGCCGGCCGCGACGATGCCCGCATGCACCGCATGCGCGAGATACGCGCCGCCGATCAGCGCCAGCGCGCACACGACCGTCGCGAGCCCCGGCACGTCCATGTGCAGCAGCATCGGCATCAGGAAGTACGTCCAGAAGATCAGCATCAGCACCGGAATCGCGCGAAAGAAGCCGATGAACGCGAGCAGCAGCACGCGCAGCGGGCCGCGCGCGAGCGCCATCGCGACACCGAGCGCCACGCCCAGCACCGCCGATGCGATGGCCGACGCGATCGCCAGCACGAGCGACAGCGCGGCGCCGCCGAGCGGGCCATCCGGGAATGCGCCGACGAGCAGGTACGGCAGGTTGTCGAGCAGCAGCGAGAGATCCATCGTCAACGCCCCGCCCCGAGCCGGTCGCGCCATTGCGTGGCCGCGTAGGCACCGGCCTCGATCGCGGCCACCGCGGCGACGTACAGCACGGTCGCGACACCGAAGGCGGCAAAGGTCTTGAACGTCTCCGTCTCGACCTGCCGCGACGCGTACGACAGCTCGGCGACACCGATCGCCATCGCGAGCGACGAGTTCTTCACGAGATTCATGTATTGGCCGAACAACGGCGGCAGCGCGATGCGCACGGCCTGCGGCAGCACGACGTAGCGCAGCGACTGCATCGGCGTGAGGCCGAGCGCCGCGGCCGCATCATGCTGCGCACGGCGCACGCCGCGCAGCCCGGCTTCGCATTCCTCGGCGACGAACGCGGCCGTGTACGCGCTCAACCCGAACCAGCCCGCGACGAACTCGAACGACGGCCATGCGAGCGTGAACGGGCCCGCGCTCAGCTGATGGCGCGCGTTCAGCCATGCGACCCATGTGTCGGGCAGCAACGACGCGACGCCGAAATACCAGAACAGCAACTGCACGAGCAACGGCGTGTTGCGGAACGCGACGACATAGCCGGCCGCGAGCGTGCGCGGCGCCGTTCCGCGCGCATGCCGCATGACGGCGAGCAGCAGTCCGCCGACCGTCGCGGCGAGCGCCGACGCGGCCGCGAGGCCGAGCGTCAGCAGGAAGCCCTGCCAGAGCCAGGACAGATATTTGGGAGCCAAGCCGAGCATGGTGGTGCGGGCGCGAAGCAAGCGATCAGGAGAAACGAAAAACGCCGCGATCCCCGCGCACCGGCACGACCGATGGCGGAGCGCGGCGCGTCCTGCATGCGACTCAGGTCTTGTCGCCGATGCGGAAGATGCGCGTGAGCGGCGTCTTCGTCGTCGGACCGAACCACGCGTCGTAGATCTGGCCCGCGCGGCCATTCGCCTCGAGCCCCTTGAGCGTGTCGTTGACGAAGCCGAGCAGGCGCGTCTCGCCCTTCGGCACGCCGACGCCCATGTAGTCGTTGGAGATCGTGAATGCCGGGATCTCGTAGTTCTGCTTGTCGGGCACGTTCGCGAGCAGGCCGATCAGCTTCGGCCCGTCCTGCGTGATCGCCTGCACGTTGCCGGCGCGCAGCGCGGCGAATGCGAACGGCGTGTCGTCGTACGCGACGATCGTCGCCTTCGGGAATTTCTCGCGCAGCGTGATCTCGTTCGTCGTGCCCTTGTCCGCGCCGACGCGCAAGCCGTTCAGCTGGTCGGCCGATTTCAGCACGCCCTTCTTCGCGAGAAACTGCTGGCCCGACGAGAAATAAGGGATGCTGAAGTCGACCTGCTTCGCGCGCTCGTCGGTGATCGTGAAGTTCGCGAGCACCAGGTCGACCTTGCCGGAGGTCAGGAACGGAATGCGGTTCGCGGGATTGGTCGGCTGCAGCTGCAGCTTCACGCCGAGCTTGTCGGCCAGCGCCTTCGCATAGTCGACGTCGAGGCCGACGATGTGATTGCTCTTGCCGTCGACATAGCCGAACGGCGGATTGCTGTCGAAGGTCGCGACGCGCAGCACGCCGGCCTTCCTGATGTCGTCGAGGCGGTCCGCGTGCGCGACCGTGCCGGCCGCGACGAGTGCGGCCCCGACGAGCCACGTAGCGAGAGTGTGGAGTTTCATGAGCACGACCTGATTTGTTATGAAGGCCGGCGCGGATCGCGCGGCGGCCGGTTCGAGGAACATCGCGACGCTGTGTGTCGTCGCGAAGCCGCTAACGTATCAGCGCGTGCGGCGATTCCGAACCAACAAATGGTGCTTTGCTCTGCGGGTTTCGTGATGAGGCTTGCAGCGGCTGCATGCGGCGCATGCGCACAAAAAAACGCCCGCTGCACGCAGCGGGCGCGAATCCCAGTCAAGGAGGTGTCACACGAACTACGCGTTCAGAATAAGCGCATCGTCCGCTGCGGACAACGAAGCGATTCCGATATCGATATCGTGCGCCCCGCGATGAGCTTGCACGCGCCCATGCGAAAACGTCACGCATAAAAAAACGGCGCTCCGCCTGCATGGCGGAGCGCCGTCCCGTTGCACGTTGCCGGTCGATGCGGGCAGCCCGGCGGGCTGCCCTGCCGATCACGGTTCGTGACGCAGGTACCCTTCCTTGCTCGGATCGCGCATCCGCCACGACACGATCAGCGAGATCGCGCACAGCACCGTCACGTACCAGTAGAAGGTTTCCTCGCTGCCGATCGACTTGAACCACAGCGCGACGTACTCGGCCGAACCGCCGAAGATCGCGTTCGCGACCGCATACGACAGGCCGACGCCCATCGCGCGCACTTCCGGCGGGAACATCTCGGCCTTGATGAGGCCGCTGATCGACGTGTAGAAGCTGACGATCGCCAGCGCGATCGTGATCAGCACGAACGCGGCCGTCGGGCTCGTGACGGTCTTCAGCGCGTGCATCAGCGGCACCGTGCCGATCACCGCGAACGTGCCGAACAGGATCATCGACGTGCGGCGGCCGATCTTGTCGGACAGCGCGCCGAACACCGGCTGGATCAGCATGTAGACGAGCAGCGCGACGGTCATCACGTTGCTGGCCGTCTTCGCATGCATGCCGGCCGTATTCACGAGGTACTTCTGCATGTACGTCGTGAAGGTGTAGAAGATCAGCGAGCCGCCGGCCGTGAAGCCGACCACCGTGAAGAAGGCGCCCTTGTGCTGCCACACGCCGCGGATCGTGCCCGCGTCCTTCTTGTCACGCGATGCGCTCGTCGACGTCTCGTCGAGCGATTTGCGCAGGTACAGCGAGATCAGCGCGGCCGCCGCCCCGCAGACGAACGGAATGCGCCAGCCCCACGCCTTCAGCTCGTCGTTCGACAGCGCCTGCTGCAGGATCACGAGTACCAGCAGCGCGCACAGCTGGCCGCCGATCAGCGTCACGTACTGGAACGACGCGAAGAAACCGCGCCGCCCCTTCAGCGCGACTTCGCTCATGTAGGTTGCGCTCGTCCCGTATTCGCCGCCCACCGACAGCCCCTGGAACAGGCGCGCGACCAGCAGCAGCGCCGGCGCCAGCGCGCCGATCTGCGCATAGGTCGGCAGCACCGCGATCACGAGCGAGCCGCCGCACATCATCAGCACCGAGATCATCATCGCCGTGCGACGGCCGTGACGGTCGGCGATGCGGCCGAACAGCCAGCCGCCGATCGGACGCATCAGGAAGCCGGCCGCGAACACGCCGGCCGTGTTCAGCAGCTGCGTGGTCGTGTTGCCGCTCGGGAAGAACGCCGGTGCGAAGTACAGCGCGCAGAACGAGTAGATGTAGAAGTCGAACCACTCGACGAGGTTGCCCGACGAGGCGCCGACGATGGCGAACACGCGCCGCCGGGTGTCATGCGCGGACAGCGCAGCTTGGTCGGTCTGGACGTCCATGGGTTGGTCTGTTCCTTTTAGTGCTTTCTGGGCGAGACGGCTCGCGGGCCGTCGCGTACGGTCGCACGTGGCACCGGTTCCGGCGGCACGGCGCTACGGGATTTTAGCGAAATGTAAAGTAACGGGCTTTCCGGGTTCGTCCGGATGTAGAAAATTTTTCTCCCGGTACGCGTTCGTCATATGAAAACGCCAGCCCTCAGGCTGGCGTCCGATGCAAACTGCTCTCGGGCGATCGTCAGACGCGCACCTCCGGCGGCACGTAGCGGCACTCGTAGCGCTTGCGCACGGTCCCGGCCTCGTCGACGCTTTCCAGGAACACGTCGAACTGCCAGAGCCGCGCCATGTGCTTGAGCACTTCCTCGCTGTCGTTCGACAGATGGCGGTTGTCGGTCATGAAATGGCGCAGCGTGAGGCTGCGGTCGCCGCGCGTGTTCACGGCCCACACCTGGATGTTCGGCTCGCGGTGATGGATGTCGTACTGCCGCGACAACGCCTGCCGCACGTACTGGTAGCCGGACTCGTCGTGGATCGCCGACACCTCGAGCGAATCGCGCATGTCGTCGTCGAGCACCGAGAACAGCCGCATCTCGCGGATCAGGTTCGGCGACAGGTACTGCGCGATGAAGCTCTCGTCCTTGAAGTTGCGCATCGCGTAGTGCATCGCCGGCAGCCACGGGGTGCCCGCGATCTCCGGAAACCACTTGTAGTCCTCTTCCGTCGGCGCCTCGCAGATCCGGCGGATGTCGCTCATCATCGAGAAGCCGAGCGCATACGGGTTGATCCCGCTGTAGTACGGCTTCGTGACGGGCGGCTGGTAGACCACGTTGCTGTGCGAGTGCAGGAACTCCATCATGAAGCCGTCTTCCAGCTTGCCCTGGTTGTACAGCGTATTCAGCAGCGTGTAGTGCCAGAACGTCGCCCAGCCTTCGTTCATCACCTGCGTCTGCCGCTGCGGATAGAAGTACTGGCCGATCTTGCGCACGATGCGGATCACTTCCCGCTCCCACGGCTCGAGCAGCGGCGCGTTCTTCTCCGCGAAATACAGCAGGTTCTCCTGCGGCTCAGGCGGATAGCGGCCTTCCTGCTCCTCCATCTGCTCGGGCTTCTTGCCCGGCAGCGTGCGCCATAGCTCGTTGACCTGCGACTGCAGATACGCCTCGCGCTCGCGCCGCAGCGCGGCCTCCTTCGACAACGACGGCTTCTGCGGCCGCTTATAGCGGTCGACGCCGTAGTTCATCAGCGCATGGCACGAATCGAGCAGTTCCTCGACGCGATCGAGGCCGTAGCGCTCCTCGCATTCGGCGACGTAGTTCTTCGCGTACACGAGATAGTCGATGATCGCGTGCGCGTCGGTCCACAGCCGGAACAGGTAGTTGCCCTTGAAGAAGGAGTTGTGCCCGTACGCCGCGTGCGCGATGACGAGCGCCTGCATCGTCATCGTGTTCTCTTCCATCAGATACGCGATGCAGGGATTCGAGTTGATGACGATTTCGTACGCGAGGCCCATCTGGCCGCGGCGATAGCTTTTCTCGGTCGCGAGGAAGTGCTTGCCGAACGACCAGTGGCGATAGTTGACCGGCATCCCGACCGACGCGTACGCATCCATCATCTGCTCGGCGCTGATCAGCTCGAGCTGGATCGGATAGATGTCGAGCTCGTACTGCTCGGCGACCTGCGAGATGTGCGTGTCGTATTCCTCGAGCAGCTCGAACGTCCAGTCGGACGGGCACGGCAGCGGCTTGCGTTCGGCAACGTTCATACGCGCTTCCTTCTGCCCGGCACCGGGCAAGTCGGCGGCCGGCGCCGCCGGTTCGGTCCGGCCGCTTTGCTGCGATGCGGCAGGGCCGGCCGTGTCGTCGCCGGAAGGGCGCGGCGCGTAGCCGCGCGACTCGTTGTGCAGATGGCGGGTCGTCATGACATTTCCACCTGCTTTTCGAACAATTCGCGAAACACCGGGTAAATATCGGCAGCCGATTCGACTTTCTTCATCGCGAGGTGCGGTTGCGACAGCGCCAGCTGTGCGTACTCCAGCCACAGGTTCTGCTCTTCCGGGGCGACCTGGATATACGCGAAGTAACGCGTCTTGGTGAGGATATCCTCTTCCAGGATTTTGCGACACTTCGGCGAATCGTCAGTCCAGTTGTCGCCGTCGGACGCCTGCGCGCCGTAGATGTTCCACTCGGTCGGCGAGTAGCGCTCGTTCATCACCTTGCGCATCAGTTCGAGCGCGCTCGACACGACGGTGCCGCCGCTTTCGGTCGAATGGAAGAAGGTGTCCTCGTCGACCTCCTCGGCGCGCGTGTGGTGACGGATGAACACGACCTCGATGCGCTCGTAGTTGCGCTTCAGGAACAGGTACAGCAGGATGAAGAAGCGTTTCGCGAGATCCTTGCGCTGCTCGTCCATCGAGCCCGACACGTCCATCAGGCAGAACATCACGGCCTGGCTCGACGGTTGCGGCTGCTTCACGCGGTTGATGTAGCGCAGGTCGAACGGATCGATGAACGGGATCCGCCAGATGCGCCCCTTCAGATGATGGATCTCGGCCTCGAGCGTCGCGATATCCTCGCGACGGTCTTCCGGATCGAGCTTCATCACCTCGAGCCGCGCTTCGAGTTCGCGCAGCTCGTTGACGAGCGGCGAACCGAGCGCGATGCGTCGCCCGAGCGCGCTGCGCAGCGAGCGCACGACGTCGATGTTGTTCGGCGTGCCTTCCGCCGACCAGCCCGCGCGCACGTTCTTCCAGCTCGGCACCGTCAGCAGGTGCGTCTTCACGAGGCGCGGCAGTTCGAGGTCGTCGAAGAAGTACTGCATGAATTCGTCGCGGGACAGCTCGAACACGAAGTCGTCCTGCCCTTCGCCTTCGTTGCTCGCCTGACTGCCGCCGCCGCCCGAGCCGCCCTGCGGACGCGGAATCTTGTCGCCGCGCACGTAGTCCTCGTTGCCCGGGTGCACGTATTCGCGACGCCCGCCCGGCGCGTGCCGGAAATTCGGCTCGGCGATGTCCTTGCGCGGAATCGTGATGCTTTGCGTGCTCTGGATATCCTTGATGCTACGGTCGCGCACCGCGTCGGACACGGCACGACGAATGTAGTTCTTGACGCGACGCAGAAAGCGTTCGCGGTTGGCGATGCTCTTGTTCTTGCCGGCCAGCCTGCGGTCGATGATTTGATGAAGCACTCCCGGTCTCCCGCTCGAAAGTCGATCTGCCGGGGCACTCGCCGCGCATGCCGTCTGCCGTCATGCGGGCGGCGCCTCTGAAAGCGCCCGTACGGACTCGCCGCACGGGCGCGGTACCGCGCGCGTCATGACGACTTGCGCACGCGCAGGTACCAGTCGCAAAGCAGCCTCACCTGCTTCGGCGTATAGCCCTTCGCGACCATCCGGTTCACAAAGTCCTCATGCTTGCGCTGCTCCTCCGCCGAACCCTTGGCGTTGAACGAAATCACCGGCAACAGTTCCTCGGTATTCGAGAACATCTTCTTCTCGATCACGACGCGCAACTTCTCGTAGCTCGTCCACACGGGGTTCTTCCCGGCGTTCGCCGCCCGTGCACGCAACACGAAGTTCACGATCTCGTTGCGGAAATCCTTCGGATTGCTGATCCCGGCCGGCTTCTCGATCTTCTCCAGCTCCGCATTCAGCGCGGCGCGGTCGAAGCTCTCGCCCGTGTCGTGATCGCGGAATTCCTGGTCCTGGATCCAGAAGTCCGCATACGTGACGTAGCGGTCGAAGATGTTCTGCCCGTACTCCGAATACGACTCGAGGTAAGCCGTCTGGATCTCCTTGCCGATGAACTCCGCGTAGCGCGACGCGAGTACGTCCTTCACGAACGACAGGTACTTCTGCTCGGTCTCCGGCGGGAACTGCTCGCGTTCGATCTGCTGTTCGAGCACGTACATCAGGTGCACGGGGTTGGCCGCGACCTCACTCGAGTCGAAGTTGAACACGCGCGACAGGATCTTGAACGCGAAGCGCGTCGACACGCCGGTCATCCCTTCGTCCACGCCCGCATAGTCGCGATACTCCTGGTACGACTTCGCTTTCGGATCGGTGTCCTTCAGGTTTTCGCCGTCGTACACCTGCATCTTCGAGAACAGGCTCGAATTCTCCGGCTCATGCAGGCGCGACAGCACCGAGAACTGCGACATCATCTTCAGCGTGCCCGGCGCGCACACGGCCTCGGCCAGCGACGAGTTGCGAATCAGCTTCTCGTAGATCTTGATCTCTTCCGACACGCGCAGGCAATACGGCACCTTCACGACGAAGATCCGGTCGAGCAGTGCCTCGTTGTTGCGGTTGTTGCGGAAGGCCTTCCACTCCGACTCGTTCGAGTGCGCGAGGATCACGCCGTCGAACGGAATCGCGCCGAATCCTTCGGTGCCCTTGAAGTTGCCTTCCTGCGTCGCGGTCAGCAACGGGTGCAGCACCTTGATCGGCGCCTTGAACATTTCGACGAATTCGAGCAGGCCCTGGTTCGCCAGGCACAGGCCGCCCGAGTAGCTGTACGCATCGGCGTCGTCCTGCGCGTACTGTTCAAGCTTGCGGATGTCGACCTTGCCGACGAGCGACGAGATGTCCTGGTTGTTCTCGTCGCCAGGTTCCGTCTTCGCGATGCCGATCTGCCGCAGGATCGACGGAAAGCGGCGTACCACGCGGAACTGGCGGATATCGCCGTTGTATTCGTGCAGGCGCTTGACGGCCCACGGACTCAGGATGCTCTTCAGGTAGCGGCGCGGAATGCCGTACTGCTCTTCGAGGATCGGGCCGTCTTCGTCGTAGTCGAACAGCCCGAGCGGCGATTCGTTGACGGGCGAACCCTTCAGCGCATAGAACGGCACACGCTCCATCAGCTGCTTCAGCCGCTCGGCGATCGACGACTTGCCGCCGCCCACCGGGCCGAGCAGGTAGAGAATCTGCTTCTTCTCTTCGAGCCCTTGCGCAGCGTGGCGGAAGTACGCGACCACCTGCTCGATCACTTCCTCCATTCCGTAGAATTCGCGGAACGCGGGATAGACCTTGATAACCTTGTTCGCGAAGATCCGCGACAGGCGCGGGTCGATGCGGGTATCGATTTGTTCGGGTTCCCCGATTGCAGCCAGCATGCGTTCGCCAGCCGTGGCGTACGCTGACGGATCGTTCTTGCAGAGCGCGAGGTACTCCTCCAGCGAGAACTCTTCCTCTCGCGTTTTTTCGAAGCGGTTCGCGAAGCTGCTGTAAATATCCATGCTACCTCCCTCGCCTGAGTCTGAAGACGTGCCTGCCTTCTATGACTGCGCAGAAGCAAGCGCGTTCGAATTCATCCTAAACCCTTTCTTATTTTTTTTCACGAACTCTTCGTATGAAGTTCGTCATTCTCGACAACACCGCTTGGACAACGCATTTCGACGCTTTACAATCGATCTCCCGTGTCGCGGAAACGGCATCCGCGACGTCTCGTCGAGCATCGGAACGTCTCGTGCGTTGGACACCTCCGTCGTCGTCGCGGCACCCTTCACTCCCCCTTCATCCCTAGACGTTCGAGCGGCCGTTTACGACGACACGCTGCGCGCGCCGTTACAAATTTTTTTCGCATCGTCCGGAGATACCCGTAGTGCGGATGCGAACACGCAGCGCGCGGCGACGCACGAACTTTCACGTGCGCTGTCACATTCCATCGGTCGAAACGACGACGCCCGCATGTCGCGGGCGTCGTGTGCTGCCAAATGGGGAGAGATACGGGGAAAGATACCGGGGAGCGTTACCGCGAAAAGATGCGCGTCACGCGCGAATCAGAACGTTTCCCAGTCGTCGGCGCCGGCAGCCACCGGAGCGGGCGCGGCGGCCGCGGCAGCCGGCTTGCGCGCCGGCGCGGCGCGCTTCGGCGCTGCATCACGATCGTTGCGCGCCACGGCCGGCGCGGGCGGCGAAACCGGCACCGCAGCCGCTGCGGGCACCGCGCGCGGCGCCTGACGTGCGGCGGCAGCGGTCGCCGGCTGCGCCGCGTCGTCGTCGATCCGGAACACCGACGCCGTCTCGCGCAGGCGCGCGGCCTGTTCGTCGAGCGATTGCGCGGCGGCCGCCGCTTCCTCGACGAGCGCGGCGTTCTGCTGGGTGACCTCGTCCATCTGCGCGACCGCGCGCGCGACCTGGTCGATGCCGCCGCTCTGTTCCTCGGACGCCGCCGCGATCTCGCCCATGATGTCGGTCACGCGCTGCACCGCACCGATCACGTCGCTCATCGTGCGGCCGGCTTCGTCGACCAGCGTCGACCCCGTCCGGATGCGCTCCACCGACGCGTCGATCAGCATCTTGATCTCCTTGGCCGCGCTCGACGAACGCTGCGCAAGACTGCGCACCTCGCCCGCGACGACCGCGAAGCCGCGGCCTTCCTCGCCGGCGCGCGCGGCTTCGACCGCCGCGTTCAGCGCCAGGATGTTGGTCTGGAACGCGATTCCCTCGATGATTGCGATGATGTCCGCGATCTTCGCGGAGCTGTCGTTGATCTCGCCCATCGTGCCGACCACCTGGCCGACTACCGTATTGCCCTTGTTTGCAATCTCCGACGCGTTCGCTGCCAGCGAGCTTGCCTGCCGCGCATTGTCCGCGTTCTGCTTCACGGTGCCGGTCAGCTGTTCCATGCTCGATGCGGTTTCCTGCAGCGCGGACGCCTGCTCTTCCGTGCGCGACGACAGGTCGATGTTGCCGGCGGCGATCTGGCGCGCCGCGGTCGCGATCGACTCGCTGCCGCCGCGCACGGTGCGCACCGTGTCGACGAGGCCGCGCTGCATCCTCGCGAGACCGTCCAGGAGCTGGCCCATTTCGTCGCGCCGATGCACGACGATCGAGCGGCGCAGGTCGCCCGCGGCGATCGCGTCGAAATGCGCGAGCGCGTCCGCGAGCGGACGGCCGATCGCGCGGCTGAGCGTCAGCCAGGAAAACGCGGCGGCAACCAGACCGGCCGCCAGCAGGACGATCGACAGCACGCGCAGCGTCTCGTACAACGATTCCGCGCGGTCGAAGCCGGCCTGCCCGTCGGTGAACTGGAAATTGCGCAGTGCTTCGCCCGCAACAGAGAGCTCGTTATAAAGCGTCGAGAGCTGCTTGGCGCCCTCGCCGATCCGGTCGTGGTCGCCCGCCGCGACCAGCCCTCCGAACGCGTCGCAACTGCGCTGCAGCGCCTGCCGCTTCGCGGCGACGTCCTGCGCGAGCCGGTCTTCCTCCGGGCCGCGCGGCAGTGCAAGGTATTTTTGCCACCACGCGTCGGACTGCGTGCGCATCGCGCGGCTGCGTTCCACGGCCGCAGCCGAGTCGGGCGTGCCCGCCAGCAGCGCGGCGCGATCGAGCGCCAGGCGCTCGCGCGCCGCGTACATTTCGGCAACGGCCACGTCGACCGCGCTCGGCATCTGGTTCGTGAAAATCTCGCGCGTCGCATCGTTCGAGCGCGTCATCCCGTACACGCCGAGCACGCCAATCACGCCCAGCAGTACCGCGAGAAACGCCATCGTCAAACCGATGCGCGCACGTATCGTCAGGTTTCCGATCACCATCATTCTTCCTGTATTGCGTCGTCGTGAACGGGCAAGGCCCGTTTTTCGAAACAGTGTTTCGCCCAGGTGTATTTACGACCGGATGTTGCGCAGCTTGATGGTATTCACATCAATTTTTTCAGCAATTCACCAGTTCATTACAGATTCCCGAATAATGGGGGCGAAGCATCGCCGGCCCGCTTCGCGAACGCCCGCGGCAAGCAATCGAGGTCAGGCAAGTGGGGAAGGATGGCCGGCCGCCTGCTGTCGCACGCGCCGGCCGGGATGCGCGATCGGGCCCTATTCGGCCAGTTCGGCGAGCGTGGGAATCGACGGCTGCGCGCCTGCGCGCGTGACCGACAGCGCCGCCGCGCGTTGCGCGAAGCGGATGGCGGCATCGACGTCCGCGCCGGCCGCGAGCCGTGCGGCGAAACCGCCGATGAAGGTGTCACCCGCCGCGGTCGTGTCGACCGCCTTGACGACGGGGGCCGGATAGTGGCGCGCCGCGCCGTCGGCCGTCAGCGCGAACACGCCGCGCGCGCCAAGCGTGATCAGCACATTGCGCGCGCCGGCTGCCCGCAACGCACGCGCCGCGGCTTCCGCCTCGGCCGGATTGCGCACCGGCAGCCCGGTCAGCGCGGCCGCCTCGACTTCGTTCGGGATCAGGTAATCGACCAGCGGCAACCAGCCGTCCGGCAGCGGCGCGACGGCAGGCGCCGGATTGAGCACCACGGTGCGGCCGAGCCGCCGCCCGGCCGACAGCGCAGCGAACACGGCGTCCGGCGGCGTCTCGAGCTGGCAGATCAGCACGTCGGTCGCGGCCAGCGCCGCCTCGTGCCGCGCCACCGTATCCGTCGTGACTTCGCCGTTGCCGCCCGCGACGATCACGATCGTGTTCTGGCTGGCGTCGTCGACGACGATCAATGCGACGCCGGTCGACGCCGTCTTGCTCGTCGCGAGCCGCGAACAGTCGATGCCTTCGGTCTCGAGGCCGGCCCGCAGCGTGCTGCCGTGCGCATCCGCGCCGACGCAGCCGATCATCGCGACCTGCGCGCCGAGCCGTGCGGCCGCGACGGCCTGGTTGCCGCCCTTGCCCCCCGCGGCCTGCGCATACGCGTGACCGGCGAGCGTTTCGCCCGGCAATGGCAGCCGCGACGCCCGTACGACGAGATCCATGTTGAGGCTGCCGACCACCGTCACGCGGCCGGCGCCTGCCGCACGCGCCGTCATGGGCGAGCACCCGGCGCGGCCGGCTCGCGGTAGACCGCCGTCGATTCGCGCAGCACCAGGCGCGGCGACACGACACGACGACGGCTCGGCGCGGCCGTCGAGCCGCCGCCGATCCGCTCGATCAGCGTCTGCGCGGCCATTTCGCCGAGGGCGCGCACCGACTGGCCGACCGTCGACAGCGCCGGATAGGTATAACGGGAGAATTCGATGTCGTCGAAGCCGATGATCGAGCAGTCGTCCGGCACGCGCATGCCGCGCTCGGCCGCCGCGCGCAGCGCGCCGACGCCCATCAGGTCGTTGCCCGCGAAAATCGCGCTCGGGTGCACCGACTCGAACAGCCGCGATGCCGCGTGATAGCCGCCCAGGCACGAAAAATCGCTTTCCGCGATCGCGCCCGGCACGATGTCGATCCCGCGCTCGGCCATCGCGCGGATGAAGCCGTGCACGCGCATCGCGCTGACGGCCGTGTCGGTCGGCCCGGTGATGCAGCCGATCTTCGCGTGCCCGAGTTCGAGCAGATGACGCGTCGCCAGGTAGGCGCCGCGTTCGTGGTCGATCTGCACGAGATCGGCCGCGAGCCCCTCG
The DNA here is from genome assembly GCF_003853805.1 of Burkholderia sp. Bp8994. Taxonomy (NCBI): domain Bacteria; kingdom Pseudomonadati; phylum Pseudomonadota; class Betaproteobacteria; order Burkholderiales; family Burkholderiaceae; genus Burkholderia; species Burkholderia sp. Bp8994. Next base: position 1,771 of record NZ_QTQH01000013.1, on the reverse strand, counting down.
ATGTTGCGGTCGACGACGACGAGCGGCGCATGCGCGTCGGCGAGCGTCTGCGCGAGCACCGCGTCCTCGCCGGCCGACGCGACGATTAGCCCGTCGATGCGCTTTTCCTGCAGCACGCGCAGGTAGTTGCGCTGCTTCACGGGATCGTCGTCCGAGTTGCAGAAGAACACGCAATAGCCGTTGGCCGCGCACTGGTCCTCGATGCCGCGCGCAAGCTCCGCGAAGTACGGATTCGTGCTGTTCGGCACGACGAGGCCGATGGTCGCCGTCGAGCGCGCCTTCAGCGAGCGCGCCACGGCCGATGGCACGTAGTTCAGCTCGCGGATCGCGCCTTCGACCTTCGCACGCACATCCGCGGACACCGGCCGCGAATTGTTCACCACGTGCGAGACGGTCGTAAACGACACGCCCGCCATGGCCGCCACATCCTTGATCGTCGCCATTTCCCGTTTCTCTCTGGTCTGCTTTCTGTGTAGTTTTACCGGGCGCGCGCGCGCCGGCTGCGATACGTATCGAGCACGACCGCCACCACGATCACCGCCCCGGTGATGATCCGTTTGGTCGGCTCGTTCGCGCCGATCTGCGCCAGCCCCGCGGCGAGCACGGAAATGATCAACACGCCGAAGAACGTGCTGATCACCGAGCCGCGCCCGCCCATCAGGCTCGTGCCGCCGATCACGACGGCCGCGATCACCTGCAGTTCGAGGCCCACGCCCGCGTTCGGGTCGGCGGCCTCGAGCCGCGAGATCTGGAACAGCGACGCGAGCCCCGCGAGCGCGCCCATCAGTGCGAATACGAGGATTTTATACGGCCGCGGGTTAACCCCGGCAAGCCGGACGGCTTCTTCATTCGTGCCGATACCGACAAGATAGCGCCCGAACACGGTGCGCGTGAGCACGAACTGCGCCGCGATCATCACCGCGACCGCGATCAGGAACGCCGGCGAGATGCCGAGCGCGATCGGGTTCGAGAGGAAATCGAACGCGTCGCCGATGTAGGCCGTGCGCGAATTCGTCAGCTGGTACGCGACACCGCGCGCGGCCTCGAGCACGCCGAGCGACACGATGAACGACGGAATCCGCCAGCCCACCGTGATCGCGCCCGTCAGCGAGCCGGTCACGGTCGCGACCGCGATCCCGATCAGCGCGGCGGGCAGCGGCCCCCAATGCCATTTCAGCGCGGCCACGCTGACCATCGACGCGGCCAGCGCGAGCACCGAGCCGACCGACAGGTCGATGCCGGCGATGATCAGCACGAACGTCATCCCGACCGACATCACGACGAGATCGGGGATCTGGTTCGCGATCGTGCTGAACGTATCGTAGGTCAGGAAATGCGAGCTGAGCGTCGAGAACAGCGCGATCATCGCGGCGAGCGCGCCGGCGAGCCCGAGATAGTTCGACACGCCGAGCCGCGTGCCGGACAGCGTGCGCGCGCGGCGCCCGGTCACGTCCTGCTGCGCGCCGGCGTCGCTCGGGGATACGGGAGGCTGGGTCATTGCTGTCGTCCTGTCGTCGAAGAGGCGGAAGCCGCGCGCGGCGCGCTTTCCGCATCCGGATGGCGTGCGCCGTCCGGCAGCGCTGCGCGGCCGAAGCCGGCGAACGCCGCGGCCAGCAGCGCATCCTGGGTCCAGTTGCCGCGTTCGAACACGGCGGTCATGCGGCCGGCCGACATCACGCCGATCCGGTCGCAGATCAGCATCAGCTCGCGCAGGTCGCTCGAGACGACCACCAGCGCCCGGCCCTCGCGCGCGAGCGCGCCCATCAGCGTG